>JAJFIT010000164.1 GCA_021774775.1 Alphaproteobacteria bacterium
CCGTATGCCTGGTTTAGCGCTACCGCGATAAACGCCCGTTCCGCGTGGCTGATACCGACAAAATTGCCGTGCAAAACACTTTCAACGGCTTTTTCTGCCCGGAAGTCCGGGTGGCCGCGCCAGGCGATATCACCCAGCAAACAAATCGCCATATGGAGTTTTGTCTGTTGTTTGCTGTTTTCCCTTGTTTTGAAGAGCGGACGAGACCAGTCGAAGATAACCTCTGCATGCTCGGCGAAACGACAGCGCTCTTCGGCTAAAACACGACACGTATGGAGAAAGGGATCCATTTGCTGGATCGGTTTCGATAATTTATCAAAAATCAGGCCTTCCCGCAGGCCATAGGCAGAAATAGAGGCATTTGCTGCCTTCATTTCAGACAGCAATTCCTGCAAAATAATTGCCGCGACAGGTAATATTTCAAGGCGGCGTTGTGGCAGGCCTGTTCCAAAAGGGATATTCCTCGCCCCCATTTGGCCAATGCGTCTGCAATAATTAACCATGTCACTTTTCGAAACCGTAAAGCCGTGCAAAATTGGTAGAGGATAGAATTTCTCTCTCATCAACAATTTGGCAAGATTTCGCCAGGCGCCGCCAACCATGTAAAGACTGGTGTTCCTGAATCCAATTAGCCAGGCTATTGACCGAAACTCTTGGCGCAAATGCTCCTTAATAAGTCGGTAATTCGAGCCAAAACGACTTATCAGCCGCAACGGACCGAGCGGCAAACTTATGGTGTTAACAACGATTCCATCCCGTACTTGCGCTAACTCTAGTGAGCCACCGCCCAAGTCACCAACAATGCCCGTCGCTGCAGGTTCCCCGGACAGAACGCCGAGCCCCGACAGTCGTCCTTCCTCTGTGCCGGGAATAATGTCGATTTTAAAACCGGTTTCCGCAAACACACGCTCAACGAAATCAGGACCATTTTCCGCGTCACGTACAGCTGCCGTTGCCACGACAAGGGTTTCGGCCACTTGCATCTGGTCACAAAGTGCCCTGAAACGCTTTAACGTGGACATGGCCGAAGCAATTGCCTTGTCACCCATTCGCCCGGTGACACCAACTTCAGCGCCAAGTCCGCACATGATTTTCTCATTAAAAACAGTTGAGGGTACACGCGTACGGCCCGAAAAAACAACCAAACGAACAGAATTGGAGCCTATATCAATAACAGCGAGATATCCCGCTTTTCCGGCTGGATTTTCTTCTGTCATATAGTCTCCAAACCATAATCCATCAACGGCATTACAGGCGCTTCTTCGCCGATCGCCGTTCCTCGGCCTGACAAAGACGAATTGTTCATGAAATAATGGTGGGCGCTGAAGGATTCTTCGCCGTCTGCGCGTTGATATTTTTCAAACGAACCATCCGAATTCATCACCCATGTCTGATCATTGTCTTTCAAGTTGGCCGCCATCACCTGACCCATAATCTGGTCATGGACAGTCGGGTTCTCAATCGGCACCAATGTCTCCACGCGCCGATTCAAATTGCGTGGCATCCAATCGGCCGAAGAAATAAACACTTTCGCTTGCCTTGACGGCAGACCGTGACCATTGCCAAAACAGCAAATGCGTGCATGTTCGAGAAAACGACCAACAATTGACCGCACGCGGATATTTTCGCTCAAACCTTCAATTCCAGGCCTTAGCGTACAAATGCCCCGAATAATCAGCTCAATTTCGACATTATTCTGCGACGCCTCATAGAGCTTGTCGATTATTTTACTGTCGAGCAATGAATTGAGCTTCACCCATATGGCTGCTGGCTTGCCTGCCTGTGCAAATTCAATTTCCTTGTCGATAAGCTCCATCAGACGACTGCGTAAATCAAACGGCGACAATACTAATTTCTCAAGTCCGACTGGTTCAATGTAGCCAGTCAGATAATTGAACATTTTATTGGAATCGCGTGCCAGTGCCTGATCTGCGGTGAAAAAGGACAAGTCGGTATAAATCTTCGCGGTTATCGGATGATAATTGCCCGTGCCAAAATGCATGTAGCATAACAGCTTGCCTTTTTCGCGGCGCATCACCATCGACACTTTACCATGGGTTTTAAGTTCAATGGAACCAAACACAACGTGCACGCCAGCCCGCTCCAAATCACGAGCCCATTTGATATTTTGCTCTTCGTCAAAGCGGGCCTTTAACTCCACGACCGCTGTTACTGCCTTTCCAGCCTCCGCAGCCTCTATCAATGCCCCAATAATCATCGACTGGGTTCCGGCGCGGTATAGGGTTTGTTTTATTGCAACCACATCGGGATCGCGGGCCGCCTGTCGCAAGAACAAATGTACAACTTCGAAGGATTCGTACGGATGATGAACGACAAAATCCTTGGCGGCAATCGCCTTGAAAATATCGCCGCTAAAGTCTCGAACCCGTTCCGGGTAACGTGGGTGATAGGGCTTGAACAACAGATCAGGACGATCATCGACAATTAACTGCGTGGTTTCATTGACGCCGAGGATACCGTCAACCACAACAACCGCGTCATCGTCTGCTCCGAGCCGGGTAATCATATTCTTGCGCAAGGCCTTGGGCATGCCTTTTTCTACTTTCAGGCGAATTACCCTGCCGCGTTTTCGACGCTTGAGCGCACTCTCAAAAACCCGAACCAAATCTTCGGCTTCTTCTTCAATTTCAATATCGCTATCACGGATCACCCTAAAAACGCCGCTTCCCTTCACCTTGTAGCCGGGAAATAGCTCATCGAGGAACAATGCCAGCATTCGCTCCAGCGAAATGAAACGTGTTTCGTCGCCGCCAGGCATGCGCATAAACCGTTTTAGATGCCCCGGTACTGGCAAAAGCGCCACCATTGCCTCGCCGTCCCGTAATCTCTTTAACGACAAACCCATTGTGAAACCAAGGTTGGGAATAAACGGGAACGGATGGGCAGGATCAACGGCAATCGGTGTCAACACGGGCAGGATATTTTCAAAGAAATATGATCGTATCCATTCAGATTCAGTCTTGGAAATCTCAGTTGCGGTCAGCACACAGATACCTTCGCCGCGCATTTCTGTGGTCAGAGAGGCCCAAACCTGCTGCTGTTTGCCCATCAATTGCTCGGCCAGACTATTCACCTGCGTGAGCTGCTGGAAGGGCGTCAGGCCGTCATCCGACCGTATCTCCACACGCGCATCACACTGCGCGCGCAGTCCCGCGACCCGAACCATATAAAATTCATCAAGGTTGTTCCCTGATATGGACAAAAACCGTAACCGCTCAAGCAATGGATGCCGCGAATTTTCGGCTTCTTCGAGCACCCTCATGTTAAATTGCAACCAACTAAGTTCACGGTTGAGAAACCGATCTCCGGCGGGAAAGGCCTCAATTGCCTGAACAATTGAAGTATCCGTCGCCACCGTCGGCGCCGCCTGTTTTCCATTGTTTGTGCCGCCGTCGGCCATTAGTTAACTCCTGACAGGCATTATTTTCGGATTATTACGCATAAGTTACAAGGGTTTTATGACACTTTAATTTTCATGCACGCCTTGAAAAATCAGCTGGTTAGTTGGCCTTTAGCACTATGTGATCGCTAGTGCGGAAGGCAGTCCCGAACCAGGGCCTTTGTAATTTTACGTTTTTCGGCCAATGCTTTTTTGTCAATTTTGTCTACACAGCGCCGAGCCACCGAAAAGGATCGTTCAATTCGAGTTATAATATAATTTAATACATTAATATTAACCTGTAACTGCCTATCAGAAAACAATTTTACTAACAAAACAAGAAGTAGGTCGTCGTCTGGTTCCTCGATCGTTGCGAGCTGTACAGTACCCAGCCTCGAAACCAAATCAGGCAAAGTCCTTCCCCAACGGGACGGCGCCACGTCCGCTGAAACAACCACCTTCGCCCCAATTTCCTTGGTCCAATTATAGAGGTGGAATAGATAATCGTCCGGATAGGAAAAACCATCGTCTTTATCGCGCTGGTTAATATCATCGATGATATACAGGTGGCCCGTTACCAGCGCCGATACGTCACTGTCAGGGCCAATCGCAACCGCGCCCAACTCCTGCGCCCAACCATTTAACAGATGTGATTTTCCACACCCTGCAGGCCCAACCACAGCACCAAAATGGCTGCCACCGTCTTTGAAAGAGTTTAAAAAGCGAACCGCACCGTCATTGGAAGCAGAGACAATGAAATCTGATAAGTCAAAGCTCACTGGATGCATTAGATTCAGCGGTATTTGCTCCGCATTTGACATCATTCATCATTCTTTTCGTCGGACCCGCGGACAGACCCGCCAACAGCCGGATCAGGTGCCGCAGTGATTGCAGCGGACTCACTGACCTCGACAGCGCCATCAGTTTGCGCGGCTGCGACACCGTCGGCCCCAGCCACAACAAGGGCTGGTACCTGGTAATGCTCAAGATAACGATCAATCCAGTAACGCACCAACACCGCAGCAGCAGCGGCAGCGGGCACCGCGATCAAAACACCGACAAATCCCATCACTTCACCGCCCGCGAAAACAGCAAACAATACCCAAACCGGATGCAGGCCGACACGTTCCCCAACCAAACGCGGCGTCAGGAAGGCGCTTTCAATGGTCTGGACTACGAAAAACACCAAGGCGACCATCCCAACCTGCATGGGATCAAAACCCCATTGTCCAATCGCCATTGCAATAGCAACAAGGGCTGCGAACAATGCACCAACAAAGGGCACAAATGACATCACCCCAGCCAGCACGCCCAATACAACGCCGAAGTTCAACCCGGCCATCGACCAGCCAACGCCGTACAGGACACCCATCGTCGTGCTAACCAGCAACTGCCCGCGGACAAATCCAGCCAAAACTTCATCAATTTTTTTCAATTGATCTCGAATTACACTGCCACCCGAGGTAGGCAACCAACTGTCCACTTTGGCGACAATAAGATCCCAGTCTCGCAGCAGGTAAAAGGCTACTACCGGGGAAATAAGTATCAGTGTCAAAAGGTTAAAGAGCGCCAAACCGCCTTTAAGCGCCCCTGCAACAGCGGTTCGCGCCTGCGAAAGCAAACCGTCAGAGAATGTTGCCAACAAGCTGTCCACATCAGACCCCAAATCAACGCCGTAGTCATCCACCAGCGTTGCCAAAAACTGATTAAGCCAGGGCCGGAAATTCGCCAGCGTCTGCGGCAACTGCTCGGAAACGGCAGACAGCTGGCTTTGTAAAATTGGCCAAAAGGCCAACACAACACCAACAATCAGCATAAAAAACAGGGTAATAACAATCGCGGAGGCAATGCCGCGCGGCACTTTCCACGTTTCAAACCGGTCCGCGACCGGATCAAGAAAATAAGCAATGGCCAGCCCCGCTAAAAAGGGCAACAGCACCCCGCGCGTCATGTAAACAAATAGCGTGGCCAGCAAGACGCTACCAACCCAAACCCATCTATTCATCGCGTCCCCCTTTTGTGTCCGCTCGAGCCCGCCAGCATCTATGGTGCCCTAGTGCACCCTGCTGTCGCGCACAAATCTGGTATTATTTGCGCAACTCCAACAGGAGTTGGGCACCATAAGGCTTAAGGTCAAGCCCTTCGAAACGCAATGCAAGCGCTAACTGGTCCTGCCGTCCGGTATAGCGAAGATACAAGCGACTGAGCGGTATGGCCAGTTCGCGCACTTCATAGGCCTGAACGAGTGTCACTTCCGCCAACCGCCTTTCCAATTCGGCCAGATCGCCAAGCGATTGGCTTGGCACGACCACATCCAATTCACCCTGCGTGCCCGTATCAACCAGCAATCGTTCACGCCATGAGCCGTCGATAACCTCGAGAACCTGCTCAAACATATTTATCAAAGCCTGTTGCTCCGCAGCGCTACCGGCTGGTGTTTTGGCGACTGGCTCTGCGCCCGCACCAGAGACGCCGCTATCAGTCGCAGTATAATTAAACTTCAGCAGTTTGCTACCATCTGGATTGTTAACCACGCTGGAACTGATCAGAACCACCGACTGGAGCGCATTCAGTGCCCCAACTTCAAGCGCCGCTTCAACATTCAGGTTCTGTACCTCTGATGCACTGATTGCCAATCGCTCCCTAATTTCACCTCGGGCAAATCGATACCCTCTTATTCGATTGACCCAGTCTACCTCGTCCCTGGCACCACCGATAATGGGGTCATCCTCCCACAAAAAAGTCATCAATCCGCGTTGATGAGCATGCAGAACCAGTATTGGCCTACCGGTACCCAACACGTGGGGCACACCGTAACTGGCGAGAAACGCACTCACACGGCTGGGTTCAAAGCGCACATTCATGGTCGCAAGATAACGTCGCGACGAAGACTGTTCCTCAACAATTTCAATGCCGCTGATCAATGCCTGCCGCTGAGTAACGTCAAGCTCCGGCAACAGGGCACGGTCAGCAAGCTGGGTGATTTTGCGCAAGAGTTTTGTATAAGCTTCCGCTTCAGCCTTCAACAACGCCGTCTGGCGGGCCCGATTTGCGCTTGATGCCGTTTCATCCAACTTGACGTCCCGAATGGTGAAAAGTTGATCAAGAGGATTGTCCTGTCGGGCACCAACCTGTTGAGACAGCAATAGCAGAAACAGTGCTGCCAATGCCGACAGCCAAAACCGCGCGCCAAAGCCAATATTTTTGAACTGAGTATGCATAAGGACTTTCATATAATCTTGCGCGCCACTATAACGCCCTTACAGGTAATTACGAGGTCAAATGGCCTGCTGAAAATACTGCGTCTACTTTCAATTATGAATATGCCATTATCATGGCAAAGCGAGTATTGAATGACCGATTTGAAACAGTCTTATACCTATAAACAGGCCGGTGTCGATATCGATGCGGGCGATGCGCTCGTTAATAATATCAAGCCGCTTGCCGCTAGCACCAAACGCAGCGGAGCGGACGCGGATTTGGGCGGATTTGGTGGTCTGTTTGATTTGAAAGCAGCGGGCTTTGGCGACCCTATTTTGGTTGCAGCCAACGACGGCGTTGGCACAAAACTGAAAGTTGCAATTGATGCCGGGATACATGATACCGTTGGCATTGATTTGGTCGCCATGTGTGTGAACGACCTTGTTGTGCAGGGCGCGGAGCCGCTATTATTTCTCGATTATATGGCAACAGGTAAGCTTGATGTGGCACAAATGACCGACGTGGTTGCGGGCATTGCCGAAGGTTGCAAACAAGCGGGATGTGCCCTAATTGGCGGCGAAACTGCCGAAATGCCGGGCATGTACCAGGGCGCAGACTATGATTTGGCGGGTTTCAGTGTCGGTGCAGCTGAACGCGGTACCCTGTTGGACGGCTCAACCATCTGTGCTGGCGATATAATTTTGGGCCTGGCTTCCAGCGGTCCACATTCCAACGGATATTCCTTGATCAGGCGGCTGGTTTCCGGTGAAGGACACAGCTACAGCGATCCGGCACCTTTCGCAGACACCACATTGGCTGGCGCCCTGTTGGCGCCGACAAAAATTTACGTCAAAAGCACGCTTGCGGCGATCCGTGGCGGTTTTGTTAAAGGCCTCTCTCATATTACTGGCGGGGGTTTCCTCGAAAATATTCCCCGAATTATGCCCCATGGTTTAATTGCGGAGATCGACAGTGGTGCCTGGGAGTTACCCGGCGTTTTTAAATGGCTCCAGAAGGAAGGCAATATCGAAACCCGAGAAATGGCCCGTACTTTCAACTGCGGCGTCGGCATGGTTGTGGTGGTCGCGTCAGAAAATTCGCAAGCCGCGCAAGACATGCTGCGGGCCAACGGCGAAGACGTGATTGTCATTGGCCAAATGAAGGACAGCCACGGGCCGGCGAGATGCAATATAAATGGCGTCGCGGGCACCTGGGGCTCCGTCTCTGACTGGTCAGCCACCACGGGCGGCTATTAGCATGCGGAAGCTAAAATTAGGTGTAATGATTTCGGGTAGCGGCACCAACCTGCAAGCGTTGATAGATGCCTGTGTTCAAAAAGATTATCCGGCTCAAATTGCAGTGGTTATTTCCAATCGGCCAGGCGCTAAAGGACTGGAGCGCGCGAAAGACGCAGGTATTGATGCTATTTGCGTTGACCATACGACTTACGATGATCGTGCCAGTTTCGAAGATGCAATTCATCAATGTTTGAAGGACCATGATGTGGGTCTGGTTTGTCTTGCAGGTTTCATGCGAATTTTAAATGCCGATTTTGTTAATCGCTGGAAAGACCGGATGATCAACATCCATCCATCGCTGCTACCGTCTTACAAAGGCCTGCACACCCATGCGCGTGCCATTGAAGACGGCGTGCGCTTTGGTGGTTGCACCATTCATTTTGTTCGCCCGGAAATGGATGATGGCCCGATTATCATGCAGGCCGCCGTCCCAATATCCGAGGCAGAAACCGAAGACAGCCTGGCGGCTAAAATACTGCACTACGAGCACGAAATGTATCCGACTGCGGTTCGCCTTATTGCTGAAGGCAATGTCCGTGTGTCTGCACGAAAATGTGTTTTCAAGGACATAGACCTGGACACAGCAGGACTGATCAGTCCTGCTATTAAATAAAACAAACAAGTGAACCTCGGCATAGTCCTTGCGCGGCCGGCGGTATTATCTCTATGATATGAACTTCCAGTGCAGGCAGGCATGTTAGGGTTTATGGCGTACATCCATCCAGATATGGCACTATTTCTGGCGGCCATTTTTGTGTTCGCCCTTTTCATCAAGCTTTATCAACAGACAGTTGTTGAAGTTCACGGTTTCGGTTGGATTTTCAGCGGCCTTGCACTTTTTCTCCTCGCCAGTTTGTTCAACTATCTTGAAGAAACACCCCTTGGGTATCTAATGCTGCTCGTTACCGATGAAGAAGGTTGGGATTTTATAGTCCCCGTTTTGGGCTATGCGCCAGGCGGGCTTATGTTCAGCATCGGGTTCACCGAATGGCTGCGAATGGCGTTTCGACTAAAGAATGAAATTCAACAACGGGAATTAGCGGAAGATGAATTAAAGGTCGCGCTCGCAGAAGCCGGTCACGCAAACGCGGCGAAAGACCAGTTTCTATCAATAATGAGCCACGAGCTAAGAACGCCGCTAACTGCCATTATTGGTTTTTCCGAGATCATGTCTGATCCCAACTACCGTAAACTATCGACTGTAGAGTATATTGAATATAGCGACATCGTGCTTAAAAGCAGCCGACATTTGCTTGAAACCATCGACGATATTTTGCTGCTGTCGCAAGTGCAAAACAAAGAATATCAATTACGAGAAGAAATTTTCTGCGTCGAAGACGTGATCAACGAATGTATATTCGCTTTGTCAGGCGAAGCCGCCAAGGTAAATGTTGTACTTTCCAAGCCAATATTTGGCGCAACTTCAATTTATGCGGACCAACGGCTCGTCAGGCAAATTATTTTAAACCTTATTACCAACAGCATCAAATTCACGCAGGACAATGGCTCAGTTTCTTGTTCTCTGAAGGTCGGCCCGGCTGAAGGTATAGCGGTAACCGTTAGCGATACTGGCATTGGCATGTCGCCGGACGAAGCCAAACGCGCATTGGAACCCTTCATTCAACTCTCTGATGCGGCGTCACGTCATCAAATGGGTAAAGGACTTGGCCTAACTTTGGTGAAGCGCTTTACCGAATTGCATAACGGCGCTGTTGAAATTACGTCGCAGCAAGGCAAGGGAACAGACGTAAGGGTTATACTCCCCGCGTCACGGCTTCGCCATAACCCGACAGAAAAAGGCGCGCCCGAACCGGACACGCCTTCAATTTCATCAGCAGTTGCCAGTGTAGTAGACTAAGTGTGGCAGACTAGCCAACTATTTCGTTGCCTGCGAAGAACTGGCCGATTTCGATCGCTGCATTTTCCGCGCTATCGGAACCGTGAACCGAGTTTTCACCAATAGACAGAGCGAATTCCTTACGAACTGTACCATCGGCAGCTTCAGACGGGTTCGTTGCACCCATAACTTCACGGTGAGCCAAAACAGCATTTTCGCCTTCCAAAACCTGCACAACAACCGGCGCCGATGTCATAAACTCAACCAACTCACCAAAAAATGGACGTTCGCTATGCACGCTGTAAAAAGTTTCGGCCTGACCTTCAGTCATATGAACGCGCTTTTGCGCAACAATACGCAAGCCAGCCTTTTCGAAGATCGCGTTGATCGCGCCTGTCAGGTTACGGTTGGTTGCGTCAGGTTTGATGATTGAGAATGTGCGCTCGAGAGCCATTTGGATAGTCCCTTAATTGTTGGTGCAATAAATGCGTTAACGGATGATTCGCGCGCCTTATAACCACAATGTTAGCTGTTGCCAAGCTTTGCTTTGCAGCGGGCGTCCAGTTGTGTTAGGTGCCGGGCCATGCTTCATATCAATGACATAACATTCCGTATCGCTGACCGGCTTTTATTTGAAGACGCGACAGTTGCAGTTCCACCCGGCCACAAAGTGGGCCTTGTGGGCCGCAATGGTGCCGGTAAATCCACCCTGCTCAAAATGATATTGAAAGAGTTGTCGCCCGAGGCCGGTGATATTACGGTCAGGGCCACTGCACGCGTTGGTCATGTTGGACAAGAAGCACCCGGCGGGCCGCAGAGCCTGCTCAGAACAGTGCTCGATTCGAACCACGAACTTGCCGCATTAGAGGCCGAAGCCGAAACCGCGACTGACCCACACCGCATTGCCGACATCCACACACGCCTTGCTGACATTGGTGCGCATTCCGCTGAACCGCGCGCGGCAACGATCCTATCTGGCCTCGGATTCGACGAAGCGGCTCAAGCACGACCCTGCAGCAGCTATTCAGGTGGCTGGCGCATGCGTGTCGCCCTTGCCTGTGTGCTGTTTAACGAACCTGACCTGCTGCTGCTTGATGAGCCAACCAACTATCTGGACCTTGAGGGCGTCATGTGGCTGGAAAACTTTCTTCGCTCCTACCCCTACACCGTTATAATTGTCAGCCACGACCGTGACTTGCTGAACAAGGCAGTTACCCACATCATTCATTTGGAAAACGGCAAGCTAAATAGCTACACGGGTGGATATGACCGCTTCGAGCAATTGCGCCGTCAGCAGATGGAACATCAAATGGCGCTGAAGTCGAAACAGGAAACTGAACGTCGTCATATTCAGTCGTTCGTTGACCGGTTTCAGGCCAAAGCCAGCAAGGCCAAGCAGGCCCAAAGTCGCATCAAGGCACTCGCACGGATGAAACCGATAGTGACCATGGTTGAGGCGCACACTGTGCCGTTTAATTTCCCCAAGCCAGAACCGCTGTCGTCACCGCTGATCGTGCTGGAAGAAGCCAGTGCCGGTTACGTGGAAGACACGCCGGTTCTCAGGAAGCTGGATCTGCGCATCGATATGGATGACCGCATCGCTTTGCTGGGGGCTAACGGTAACGGTAAATCCACATTTGCAAAGCTGCTGGCCAGCAAGCTGGCGCCCATGGAAGGCAAGATGATCAAGTCTCGTGTGCTTGGCATCGGCTATTTCGCCCAGCACCAGCTGGACGAATTGGTCTCAACCGATACACCGCTTAATCACATGACCAAGCTGATGCCGGATACAATCGAATCGAAAGTACGCGCAAGACTGGGCAGTTTTGGCTTTGGCGCGGACAAGGCAACCAGGCCGGTCGAAAGCTTGTCGGGAGGGGAAAAGGCCCGGCTAATGTTTGCGATAGCTACATTCAAAAAACCCCAGCTGTTGATCTTGGATGAGCCAACAAACCACTTGGATGTGGATAGCCGTGAAGCGCTTATCCACGCCATTAACGGTTATGACGGCGCTGTATTGCTAATCAGCCACGACCGACACCTTGTCGATGCCTGCGTGGACCGCCTTTGGATCGTCGAGGACGCCGATGTCAAAACCTTTGATGGCGATCTGGAAGATTACCGCCGCCACCTGCTAGCCGCGCGCGCAGGCGACCGTGCGCAAAAACGCGGCCCGCGCCAGGCCAACAACAAGAAAGAAGCCCGCAAACAAGCGGCTGAAAAACGTAAACAGCTGGCCCCTTTAAAAAGGGCCGTTGAAGACACCGAAAAGGCAGTTGATAAACTGGAAAAAAGCAAGGCAGGCGTTGAAGCGGAACTTGCAAACCCGGAACTGTACGGCGACCAGGACGACGAGGCCGCACGCGCCGTAACCCGTTTTCAATTGAAACTGCGCGCTATTAAAGAAGAAATCTCTGCCGCTGAGGCCGCGTGGCTAAAAGCCGAAGAAACCTATGCAACGGCAAAATCCGACGCAGGACTTTGACCCACGCGCCCGCTCTTGACCCTGCCCCAATATCAACGCACAGTTGACCCACAGGGAGGGAAACATGCAGGCACTGATCAACCGAATAATGCCATCGGCAACGAATGCTCATCTGTTTGCCGTGGTATCGCTTTCCGGACTATTCATCTGGTTTGGCCTGATGAATTTGACAGGGTCAACCGACGGCACCATCGCGCGCTGGGTCGATGCGCACCCGCTAGCAAACCAGTTGAAGTCCCACAAAGCCAACATCGCTTTGGGTCTGGGTATTGTTCAAACTGCATCAGGGCTATTGATCGCAGTCTACTCTATCCCTCAGCGGTTTAAACGCATGAGTTACAGCCTCATCGCGTTGATGGCGCTTGGCTCCCTGAGCCTGATGTTTACCAACCCGGTCTGGATAAAAAGCCTCGGAGGTTTCCCCGCAATCGGCGCCGGTCAGGGCCTGATTAAATATATTGCCATTCTTGGTGTCGCGTTGTGGTTCCTGGGTGTCAAGGGCGCGCGCGAAGTCATGCTGGTCAGCTTAATTATCGTGCTCGGCTGGATCGGCGCGATGAAATTCACCAGCCCCGAAGCAGACGGCGTGTGGCCTCTTTTGACCTCAAGTCCGATTTTCAACTGGTGGATCACCGATTTTGGCAAGCAAACCGCTTCCAACATCATCGGCGGCATTGAACTTTTGACTGTTTTGCTTTTGACTGGCCATTGGTGGAACCGCAGAGCGTTTGATCTGGGGCTCGTGCTTTCAGCTGCCACTTTCATCGTTACCCTAAGTTTTCTGGTTACTTTTTCCGCCAGCTGGACCGTCGGCTTCCCCAATTTAGCCAGTATAGGTCACTTTTTACTCAAGGACGCAATATTGCTCGCCGCCGTTTTCATCCTTTACCGCGACTAGGCTCAGGACCTATTAATTTAGGGGATTTCGGTTTGAGGCAAAATATGATTCACTCAGGCAAAGGAGTTTGCTCATGAGTGACCGTTTTTATCTTTCAGAAAGTCAGCTGGACCTTATCAGGCCTTGTTTTCCAAAGTCCCACGGTGTGCCGCGCGTTGATGATCGCCGCGTTCTCAGTGGCATCATCCACGTGCTGAAGCGCGGGCTGCAATGGCGGGATGCACCGGAAGAGTACGGCCCGCACAAAACCCTGTATAATCGTTTTATACGCTGGAGTGAGATGGGTGTTTTTGACAAGATATTCAAAGAATTATCGTCGAAAGACATACCCGAACAATTACAGATAG
>JAJFIT010000165.1 GCA_021774775.1 Alphaproteobacteria bacterium
TGTGTACCGTTTTATACTTGCCGTACCGTTCAGGAAGGTCACACCAGCGCGCTCCACTGCGCAGGATCCACAGAACAGCATTCACAAAGGTGCGGTTGCAAACACCGCTCCGGCCCGGATCACTAGCCTTGCCTGGCAACACCCCTGAAATCGCTTGCCATTGGTGTGTGGTAAGTTCATAGCGCTTGACCATCAGAAAACCTCTCAAACCCTAAAGACAGTCTTGAATCAAATCACACCACAACAGTCAATATGAATGTCGATACCACCTAGTACCCCGCGTGGTCGCCGGTTTCCATTAACTCGACAAATCGCACTGACAGGGGTTTTCGTTGCGTCAGCCTATGATAAGCATCAATCTCGCGTCGTTGATGCCCTTCATGTAAACCACATTGATATTGACCTGTTCAAAACCTGCTTCCAGTGCAGTATTGATGCCGTGCCATACCTCATCGCAACAGTCATGCCTGGAGCTTCGGTGAAACCTGTCCGGGGCAAGGCTGTCCAGGTTGACCTTCAGGCCGCGAATGCTGACATCAAACCAATCGCGCGCCCGGGCGGCCAGCCGGTAATCATTTGTGGTAAGCGCAAGTTTTTCACCTGCCATGGCCATCCAAACCTATTGCTAGCAAGCGACGTAGGCTCTATGGCTTCGGGGTAGTGCATTCAATGGTGAGGGGATTAACCAAGTCCGCGAAACATGGTTTGATACAGATCAAGCGCCTTGATGGATGATCAGGTCCGCAAACTCGGGGCGGGGGCAATCTTCAGAGTCGATTCTGGCGCATTGGCCTGCAAGCTCGGCATCACAAAAGTTGCATAAAGCGTTAGCGTCCGGCATTTTTATGTGGCCGGTAGCAACCTCAAATCCCTCTTTTTTGAATTTTTGCAGCGTGCGCGAGAAAGTTTCCGGTCGCATGTCCAGATACGAGGCGATAATAGATTTTTCGTATGGCAAAAAAATTGTACCGTCGATCGATTTTTGATTGAGCGAAAGGCGCAGCAAAAACCAGCCAACCCTTTCATGTGCGCTTTTCAGCCGGGACAGTTCCAGTTGTTGAACCAACCGTTGTGACCGAAGCGATACCGTGTTGAGCATGCTCACCGCTAACTTCGGGCTTGATTGAATTCGCTGACGGATAACGGGCGCAGGGATTGATAACATGAGGGTCCGCTCCACCACCTGTGCGCTCACAGGGGTCGGCATGTTCAAAAGCACAGCCGATTCGAGCAGGGTTTCACCGGCTCCCAGCATTTGCAGAATTGCTTCTTCCCCGGTTTCCAACCCATTAAATGCCTTTACCCAACCATTGAGGATAATATACATGCGGATTGCAGGTTCATCACGCAGAAACAAAAGCTTATCTTTTTCGTATTCCCGTATCTGAGCGAAGGACAGTAATTCATCAAGGTCATCGTCCTCCAACGTCGAAAGCAGTGGTAAGGATTTTAAAAATGGCCGGTATTCTGCAATTTTCCCGGTAGCCCCCATCGCCTTCTCTGTTTTTACTCTCGGATGATTAGGTGCTGAGACACCTTCCAATCCGTCTACAAGAGCGATCTCTGCAATGCGCAATCCATTGATCATGCGGGTCAACAAGTCAAACCAGGTTTCGCCGGAATAATGCTCAATTTCGCTTGGTGAAGAGCCTTCTTCCAATAGGTCGTTGATCTGCGCAAACGCCTCCAGGTCCGCATCCTCGACGGTTTCTTGCAATAAGGCGATTTGCGACGGCGAGGCTAATGCTTTGAAGGTATCAAAATAGGTTTTCTGTTCGGCAACAAGAGCAACAAACCGGTCGCAAAATTCCTGATTGCGAAAGGAAAATGTATAAAATCCGCGGGCACCAAGCGCGCGCTCCATTCCAACCCGCTCTTTCCATTGGAGGAAATTTGAATAGGCGGACACAAGTGCAGAATTGTGGCGCGGTTCGCACTGAGCCAGCTCAATCATCGCATCAATAGTTGGAATGGTAAAATTGAAGGTGTAGTTATTCAGAGCTAAAGTATAACGCACCGCTAACAATTGAATTTTAGCGCGAAGTGCTGGAAATTCTTCGTATTTTCGAAGTAATAATGTCAGGCGGGCCTCAAAGCTGGAAGGGAGCGCAGCTTTGAGGTCTGACCGATCACAATAGGAGCGCAAGTCTTCAATCGCTTCGTTAGTTAGTTGAACTTGGGCGTCATAGCGTTTGGTGAAAATTTTCCCGAGACTGTCCAGAAATAGACCAGAACAGCCGCGCTCGCGCTGGATTTGATGCACCACAGCGCCGAGCTTGTGCAGCAGGTCCTGTACCAGTCTGGTGTTAAATTGCAGTGTTTTGTCCATCGGTGTCTTGGGTGTCCTCTGCTAATACATCCAAATATCGCGTTTTTCACCTGCAATGCAACATAATCCGTTGGAAAGCCTATGCCGCGCGCGGGCCAGCTTTGTTCGCCTGTACGCCTGATATTGTCACAAAACCTCTCGAATTTAACTCACTTGATTTGGGTCAAACGCGCTTTGCCTTTGCCCGTCCATAGTTGGTGCGATCAAAAGGGTAACTTCTGTCAGGAGAGAACCGTGACCAACACCACAACCACCGTAGGCCAGCAACGCCGCGCATTAACTGCAAGTACTTTGTCATTTACCGTGTGTTTCGCTGTCTGGACAATTTTTTCAATCATCGGCATCAAAATTAAAGCCCAGCTGGGGTTGACCGATACCCAGTTCGGTATCCTGGTCGCCACGCCGGTCCTTACTGGTTCTCTAAGCCGTTTGTTTCTTGGTATCTGGACCGATCAATACGGCGGCAGGCTTGTTTATACCCTGCAAATGCTGGCAACCGCAATTGCGGCCTATTTGTTAACGTTGGTGACAACCTACGAAATGTTTCTGGTAGCAGCGCTGGGTGTTGGGCTGGCTGGTGGCAGTTTTGCGGTTGGCGTGGCCTATGTGTCTCGCTGGTACCCGAAAGAAAAGCAGGGTACTGCCCTGGGTATTTTCGGCATGGGTAATGTAGGCGCCGCGATTACCAATTTTGGTGCGCCAATGCTTTTGGTTGCCATGGGCGGCGAGTGGCAGGGCGTGGTCCAGGTTTACGCCGTAATTATGGTGATTACCGCGGTCCTGTTTTTCACCCTGACCAAAGATGATCCCGTGCATAAGTCACACAAAAAAGAAGGTATCGCGCACCCAAGTTTTGTAGATCAGTTGGAGCCCCTGAAGAACCTTCAGGTGTGGCGTTTCTCGCTCTATTACTTCTTCGTTTTCGGAGCATATGTAGCGCTCGCATTGTGGTTGCCGCGGTACTATGTGGGGGCTTACGGTCTTGAACTCGGCACCGCCGGAATGTTGGCGGCGGCTTATGCTCTGCCGGGCAGTATCTTTCGCGCCCTCGGCGGTTGGCTTTCTGACAAGGTCGGCGCACGCACCGTGATGTATTGGACGTTTATTGCCAGTGTTGCCTGCACTTTTGTCATGTCGTATCCGGCAACCGATTATACTGTCGCCGGTATTAATGGACCGATTGCTTTCAACCTTACCATTCCGCTTGAAATATTTGTAACGCTGACCATCGTGCTTGGCTTCTTCATGTCGCTGGGCAAGGCCGCTGTTTACAAACATATCCCGGTTTATTACCCGGACCATGTGGGTTCTGTCGGCGGCATGGTCGGCCTGATTGGCGGACTGGGTGGCTTTTTCCTACCCATCGCCTTTGGGGTCATGAATGACATGATCGGCGTGTGGACAAGCTGTTTCATGCTGCTGACCATCATTATTTCAATCGCACTTACCTGGATGCACTTCACAATTCAGCGGGCGGAAAAACTGCGTGTTCCCGAATTGCGCGGCCCTCGCAACCTGCCTGAATTGGAAGGCCTTCGCGGTTAAACGGCGAACTTAGGTGGGCCCATTGGGCCTGCCGCAAACCTAATTTCGAAGCCCGCCACAATAATTAAGGGGCATCTTCAAGGAGAAGATCAATGAACGAACAAGTGAAACAGTTACAAGAAAAGGGACGGGACCTGTTCGGTTGGAACCCTGACGATGACGCCCAGTGGGAATCGGCGGGCAAAAAAATTGCAACCCGCAACTTGTGGATTTCGATTCCATCGCTGTTGTGCGGGTTTGCGGTTTGGCTCTATTGGGGCATCATCACCGTTCAGATGATGAACCTTGGCTTTAACATTAGCCAATCCGAACTGTTTACTCTTGCTGCCATTGCAGGCTTGTCTGGTGCAACACTGCGTATCCCCAGCACCTTCTTCATTCGAATAGCCGGTGGCCGCTATACGCTGTTTTTGACCACAGCCCTTTTGATGATACCAGCCGCGGGCGTTGGTTTTATGTTGCAGGACATCAATACACCGCTGTGGCAATTCCAGCTGATGGCTCTGCTTTCCGGCATTGGCGGCGGCAACTTCGCATCTTCCATGTCAAACATCAGTTTCTTCTATCCGAAAAAAATCCAGGGCTATGCGCTGGGGATGAATGCGGGTTTGGGTAACTTCGGTGTTACGACCATGCAAATTCTTGTGCCGCTGGTAATGACATTCGCCCTGTTTGGCGGTGATCCGATGACCCTGAAAACCACTTCTGGCACCCTGATCGGCAAAATCCCTGCAGGGACAGATGCATATATATTCAATGCCGGCTGGGTATGGCTGTTGTTTCTGGCACCACTGGCGATCGCAATCTGGTTCGGCATGAACACCATCCGCGACGAGCATGTGTCGCCTGATGCCAGTTCAGCCCTGCCAGCCTTCGGTAAAATTCTGGGCATGCTTCTTATCGGGTTGGCGACAGCTGCGTTTGGTTTGTGGTTGATGTTACCGGAAGCAACCGGTGGCTCCGGCCTCAACCTGAACAAATGGATTGTGCTGCCAATTGTCATTGTTTCAACCCTTGGCCTGATGAAGCTGATCCCGGGGAAAATTCAAACCAACCTGAAGCGCCAGTTCTCAATTTTTGACAATAAACACACGTGGGCGATGACGGTTATCTATACGATGACATTTGGTAGCTTCATTGGGTTTGCGGCCACCACGGCGCTGGCAATTAAAGTGATCTTTGGCTACCAGCACATTATGGGTGCTGACGGTGTAATGACCCATATTGCTAACCCTAATGGTCCCAGCGCTTTGATGTTTGCATGGATGGGGCCGTTTATCGGCGCGCTTATTCGACCGCTTGGCGGCATGTGGGCCGACAAAATGGGCGGTGCCAAAGTTACGCAGATTATTAGCGTTGTGATGGTCGCCTCAGCGCTCGGTGTCGCTTACTACATGAAAGCGGCCTACGCCTCGGCCACACCTGAGGAATTCTTCTACCCGTTCCTCATTCTGTTCATCATCCTGTTTGCCGCTACAGGTATCGGAAATGGTTCAACGTTCCGTACCATTGCCATGGTCTTCAACAAAGAACAGGCTGGTCCGGTTCTGGGTTGGACAAGTGCCATTGCTGCATACGGCGCTTTCATCATTCCCAAGGTATTCGGCGAGCAGATCAAAGCCACCACACCAGAGTATGCCCTTTATGGCTTCGCCGTATTCTACGGCGTCTGCATCCTGATCAACTGGTGGTTCTACCTGCGCAAGAACGCCTACGTGAAAAACCCTTAATCAATCGGCATTCGGAGAAAAACCATGAGCAATTTTATCGACCGGCTCTCTTACTTCACCAAATCGCCTGAGACTTTCTCGGACGGTCACGGCATTACCACCGATGAAAGCCGGTCCTGGGAAAAGGCCTATCGTGGTCGCTGGGCGCATGACAAGGTTGTGCGCTCCACTCACGGGGTGAATTGCACCGGGTCTTGCAGCTGGAAAATATACGTCAAGAACGGCCTGGTAACTTGGGAAACCCAGCAAACGGATTATCCCAAAACCCGGCCAGACCTGCCAAATCACGAGCCGCGCGGATGCGCCCGAGGCGCCAGTTATAGCTGGTATCTTTATAGTGCCGCTCGGCTGAAATATCCGTTGGTACGAGGTAAGCTGTTGGCACTGTGGCGGCAGGCAAAGGTAGAATTTCCTGATCCGGTCGATGCCTGGGGCAGCATTGTCTCGGACCCCAAAAAGGCCCGCGAATATAAGCAAGCCCGAGGTCTTGGAGGATTTGTTCGCGCTGAATGGGATGAGGTGAACGAAATCACCGCGGCGTCCAATGTATATACCGCCAAGGAATTTGGCCCTGACCGCATCATCGGCTTTTCACCGATCCCGGCCATGTCGATGGTCTCCTACGCTGCTGGCAGCCGCTATCTGTCGTTGATCGGTGGTGTTTGCATGTCCTTTTACGATTGGTACTGTGATCTGCCGCCCAGTTCGCCGCAAACATGGGGCGAGCAGACCGATGTGCCGGAAAGCGCAGACTGGTACAACTCCGGCTATATCATTGCCTGGGGCTCGAACGTGCCGCAAACCCGCACGCCGGACGCGCATTTTTTCACTGAAGTTCGTTACAAAGGCACCAAAACCGTGTCGGTTACACCGGATTATTCTGAAGTCGCGAAGCTTACTGATATCTGGCTCAACCCACGTCAGGGCACCGACAGCGCCATGGCCATGGCGATGGGCCACGTTGTTTTGAAAGAGTTTCACACTGCTGGAAAGTCGGAATATTTTGACGATTATTGCCGCATGTATACAGACATGCCGTTTTTGGTGGTTCTGGACGAAAAAGACGGCCAATTGGTTCCCGGACGCCTGCTGCGCGCTTCCGATATGGAAGACGGCCTGGGCGAAGAAAAGAACGCCGAATGGAAAGCCGTCATTCTGGACGGTAATTCTGACAAGATTTGTGTGCCCAACGGCACCATCGGGTCGCGCTGGGATGAAAGCAAAAAGTGGAACCTTGAGCTTAAGAATGTCGCTGACGGCAGTGAGGTATGGCCAAAGGTCAGCCTGATCGACGGCAGCGATGCGGTTGAAGCTGTTGCCTTCCCTTATTTTGGTAATCTGGAAAATGATCAGCCGATTTTCAAGCACACCGACCATGCCAGTGTTCTGGAACGCAATGTGCCGATCAAAACCGTGGAAACAGCAGACGGAACGGTTAAAGTCGCCACAGTTTTTGATCTAATGGCGGCCAACTACGGCGTTGATCGCGGCCTTGGCGGCGGCAATGTGGCGTCGTCTTTTGATGACGATGTACCCTATACGCCAGCGTGGCAGGAGAAAATCACTGGCGTAGACCGCGCACGGGTGATTCAGGTGGCGCGCGAGTTTGCCACCAACGCTGACCAAACCCGCGGCCGGTCGATGGTTATTCTCGGTGCGGCGGTGAACCACTGGTATCATATGGATATGATTTATCGGGGCATTATGAACCTGTTGATCATGTGCGGTTGTGTTGGCAAGTCTGGCGGTGGCTGGGCGCACTATGTGGGCCAGGAAAAACTGCGGCCGCAAACCGGATGGCAACCGCTGGCCTTCGGCTTGGATTGGGCGCGGCCGCCCCGGCATATGAATTCCACCAGCTTTTTCTATAACCACTCAAACCAGTGGCGCTATGAAAAACTGGAAATGGACGAAATTCTGTCGCCCTTGGCGGACAAGGAAAACTGGAAAGACACCACATTGCTTGATTGCAATGTGCGGTCCGAGCGCATGGGGTGGTTACCGTCTGCACCGCAGTTGAACGATAACCCGCTTAAGGTTGCCAAAGCGGCAGATGCCGCAGGTATGAAACCAGCAGATTATGTAATTGACCAGTTAAAGTCTGGTGATCTCGCATTCGCCTGTGAAGACCCGGACAATCCGAAAAACTTCCCGCGCAATATGTTTATCTGGCGGTCCAATATTCTTGGCTCATCCGGTAAGGGTCACGAATATATGCTCAAGCATCTCCTCGGCACTCAAAATGGTCTTTTGGGTAAGGATATGGGCTCAACCGGCGGGCAAAAGCCAAGCGAAGTTGTTTGGCATGACGAAGCGCCGGAAGGTAAGCTTGATCTTGTTGTCACGCTTGATTTTCGCATGTCTACCACCTGTGTCTATTCCGACATCGTGTTGCCGTCAGCCACCTGGTACGAAAAAAACGATCTGAATACATCAGACATGCATCCTTTTATTCACCCGTTGACGCGCGCGGTTGACCCAGCGTGGGAAAGCCGCAGCGACTGGGATATTTACCGCGGCCTTGCCGAGAAATTCTCTGAACTTTGCGTCGGTCATCTGGGCGTTGAAAAAGACATTGTCACATTGCCTATCCTGCATGACACGCCGGGTGAAATGGCACAGCCGCTTGGGGTAACCGATTGGAAAAAAGGCGAATGTGACCCGATTCCCGGCAAAACTATGCCGAATTTGGTCGAGGTTACTCGTGATTACCCCAATACTTATAAACGCTTCACCGCACTTGGCCCCCTTATGGAAAAATTGGGCAACGGCGGCAAGGGTATTGGGTGGAACACCGAAGAAGAGGTTGACCTGCTGGGTCGACTTAACGGTGTCCATGATGACGCGGGTGTCAATGAAGGCATGCCAAAAATTGTCACAGACGTGAATGCGGCAGAGACAGTTCTGTCGCTGGCACCTGAAACTAACGGCCATGTAGCGGTAAAGGCATGGGCTGCTTTGGGTGATATTACGGGCCGAGAGCATACCCATTTGGCCAAGCCGAAACAGGATGAAAAAATCCGCTTTCATGACATCAAGGCACAGCCGCGCAAAATCATTTCGTCGCCCACTTGGTCGGGTCTTGAGGACGAACACGTTAGCTATAACGCGGGCTATACCAATGTGCATGAGCTGATACCCTGGCGAACGCTAACCGGCCGACAACATTTCTATCAGGACCATGCCTGGATGCGTGATTTCGGCGAGGGGTTCTGTGTCTACAAAGGCCCGGTGAACACCAAAACTGTCGCACCGGTGATCGACGCGCACGGCAAAGGCGCCAAACAGGTAGCTCTGAACTGGATCACTCCCCACCAAAAATGGGGCATCCATTCCACCTATAGTGAAAACCTGCTGATGCTGACCCTAAACCGCGGCGGACCAGTGGTCTGGATGTCGGAAATTGATGCTCGTAAAATCGATGTCGAGGATAATGACTGGATTGAGCTTTACAATGCAAACGGCGCAATTATGGCCCG
>JAJFIT010000166.1 GCA_021774775.1 Alphaproteobacteria bacterium
CTGGTGGCCGGGGTCACATACCAGATTGACCTGGAAGGCAGCCGCACCGGTTCAGGCGATCTGCTGGACCCTTTCCTGACCGGCGTCTTTGACGCTGGTGGTAACCGCGTCGCGCAGCAGGACGATGACGACGGCGTTTCAACCAATAGCCGCATACTATTCACTCCGTCGGTCAGCGGCACCTATTTCATTGGTGCCAGTTCATTTGACAATACCAACTTGACAGATGTCGGCAGCTATACCCTTTATGTGGAAGAAGAAGCCCTAAGCGATCGCCCAGACCCCAATGATCTGCGCCTCGTGGCCGACACCGGTAACGATCTGGTCGACATTCTTGTTTTTGGTCGTGGATACGGCGACGGCGTCAACACACCGACTGTCACCTTTAGTTTTGTCACCGACACATCAACCTTCGTTACGCCTTTTTTCCTGGATGAAGTTGACGTAACCCAGGGCGCACGAGCAGCATCCAGCGTCAGCGAGGCAGCACTTCGCAGCGGGCTTGAACAGGTATCAAATTTCGCCAATATCAACTTTCTTGAAGTTGCCGACAGCGGCAGCACATTTGGCACTATCCGTCTTTTTGCCAGCGCTTCTGAATCGGGTGATACCATCGGTTTGGCCGGCCTGCCCAGTGACAGCCCTACCGCCAGTGACATTGCGATTTTTGAATCTCAAATCAGTACCAACGGCAATCTTGGTTTTGTGGTTTTGCACGAACTGGGGCACGCGTTGGGCCTGAGCCATGCTGACGTAGACGAAACTGATTTCCCGGCTGAATTTGCCGGCACAGAATTTACATTGCTTGTACCCAGTTTTGCATCTGCTTTTTTTCCCACTGCCAACGCCGTTAGTTTCCATCCAACTACATTTGGATATTTGGATATTCTGGCGCTGCGCCAGATATACGGAGCACCAACCACCCCTGACGAAGACAATGTTTATCAATACAATGTCAATCTGGATTATTGGGAAACCATTTTCGATACCGGGGGTACCGACACCATTGAGATTGTTGGCGGTGCGGAAAGTGTCAAAATTGACTTGTCACCAGATAACAGCGCCTTTGGCGGCGCGTTTATCGACGTGGGAACAACAGTTGATTATTTCTCCAACGGCCGGTTTGTTGGCAGCCGAGACGACACAGTTTTTGTCAGCCCAGAGACAGTGATTGAAAATATTATCACGGCCAGCGGCAACGATACAGTCGTCGGCAATGCCGCTGGCAATCGGATCGAAGGCGGTGACGGCGCAGACAAAATCGACGGCGCGGGCGGCGCGGACCGTCTGCTCGGTGAAGCGGGCAGTGACGAGCTGGTCGGTGGTGCGGGCAACGATACACTGGTCGGCGGAACCGGCGCTGATGTATCCGCAGGCGGCGACGGCAACGATGTTTTATTTGCTGGTGCGGGCGACACAGGCGACGATAGTTTCTTTGGTGGGTCGGGCGCAGATATCGTGGCGGGAGGTGCTGGCGATGACATCGTTGTTGGCGGCACCTATACCGGCGGCGCTTTTTCCTTCAGTGCTTCGCAGAATACCGACAATGGCTCGGCCAGCGATACCCTGTTTGGTGGATCTGGCAACGACACGCTGGTCGCAGGCGGCCTGAACGATACCAATAACAACGGTCGGGTCGATACCGGCGAAGCAGTACAAACCGGGACGGGCGATCATGTCGCTTTTGCTGGCACCGGTGATGATATCATTTATTCAGCCGCAGGCGACGACATTGTTGGCGGCGGGACCGGCAGAGACGAAATTCGGGCAGGTGCCGGAAACGACACAATTTACGGCGGCCCCGGTGATCAGGCCGACACAAATGTTAACGATGAAATATTCGGCGAGGATGGCAACGACCTGATTTTTGCATCCGGTGGCGCAGACCAAATTACAGCCGGTGCAGGCAACGACACAGTATTTGGCGGGTCCCAAAATGATACCATCTCCGGGGGCCTGGGCAACGACGAAATATTCGATGGCAGCGGCGATGATATTGTGCGCGGCGAAAGTGGTAACGACACCCTACGCAGTGCCAGCGGCGATGACACCCTGATTGGCGGTAGTGGCGCAGACAATTTCGTCTTTACCGGTGGTCACGGCAATGACCGGATCGACGACTTTTCGGTTGCCGATGACCGGTTGGTTATCAATAACACCAACACCGATTTCGCAAATGTCTCTGATGTAATTGCGGCGGCATCCAATACAGTTATTGGTGGCGTGTCCGGTATTTTGCTCAATACAGGCGGGGCAGACAGCATTTTCATCGTTGGCTTAACCGTAAGTGATATTTCATTCATGACTGTCACTTTGGAATAGACAATATTGAAGAATAGACAATACTGCTCAAAGACCTAGTGCATTGGCGCTTTGAGGAGGTTGATCATGACAGTAGACAATGCCGGTAAGCGGCAGACCCGACTAAGCGGAAAACGGGTTTTGGTGACCCAGGCCAATGACTTCATGGGTCCAGCGACAGTGGAACATTTCCGTCGCGAAGGCGCCGATGTCGTCGCCGATGACCAGATATTGACCGAGCCCGCAGCCGCACAGGTCATCGTCGCCGACGTTGGCACCATTGATGTGCTGGTGGTAAACCTGGCCAGCGAAAATCTATACGGCAAAACGGTTGACCAATTGGACGATACCGCTTTTGAAACCACTTTTGAGGTGATGGTCTATCCGCTGCACCGGCTGGTGCGGGCGGTCGCACCGCAAATGCAAGCGCGCAAAGGCGGTAAAATTATAGTCTACGGCAGCGCTGTTCCTCTAAAGCCGATGGCAAGACTGGCGGCTTATTCGGCAGCGCGCGGTGCGCAAATATCCTATGTGAAGTCAGTCGGGGTTGAGTTGGCGCGCGATAACATTCAGTGCAACCTTATTGCCCAAAACTGGGTTGAAAATCCGGCTTACTATCCTGAAGACATGCAGAAAAACCCTAAGTTTCAAGCGAACCTTGCACGCGAGGTACCGCTCGGGCGTTTGGCACGCCCGGAAGAGGACACTGCGCTGGCAGTTTTTCTCGCCTCCGACGAAAGTGATTTTTTTGTCGGTCAGGCCATTCCGTTCAGCGGCGGCTGGGCCAGCTAATAGCCTGACCTGAGACTTTTTATCTGAAAACCACAGTTTTGCTACCATTCAGGAATACCCGGTCTTCCAGGTGATATGACAACGCCCGCGCCAGTGCAATCGCTTCGGTGTCACGGCCAATTGTGATCAACTGCCCGGGCGTGCGCCGATGGTCCACCCGCTCCACGCTTTGCTCAATAATTGGCCCTTCGTCCAGATCAGGTGTCACATAGTGGGCGGTGGCACCGATGAGCTTGACTCCGCGCGCGTGGGCTTGGTGGTAAGGCTTTGCGCCTTTGAAGCTGGGTAAAAACGAGTGATGGATATTGATCACCCGACCTTTGAGCTTGCGGCAAATATCGTCTGACAGCACCTGCATATAGCGCGCGAGCACTATGGTTCCAGCTTGGGTTTCCTCAATGATATCAAGCAGTTTTGCCTCAGCCTGCTCTTTGGTGGTTGCCGACACCGGCACATGAAAGAAAGGAATATTATGCGCCGCAGCAAGACCAGCCAAGTCCATATGATTGGAGACAATCGCCGGAATTTCCATATTCAAAGCGCCGACACTGTGCCGGTACAGCAGATCATTAAGACAATGGTCAAATTTGGATACCATGATCAACACCCGTCGCTTTACCCGCGGGTCGGCAAACCGCCATGTCATCTGAAATTTTTCCGCGATCGACGCAAATTCAGCCGCAAAACCAGACCGGCTGGGCACATCAGCCTTGGCGGTAAAAACAGTACGCATGAAGAACTGACCGGTCATCTCGTCACCAAAATGAGACGACTCGTCAACAAAATATTGCTGGTCGGCCAAATAGCCCGAGACCGCTGCAACAATGCCGATTGTGTCCGGGCAGCGAACAGTCAGGATGAAACGGTTACTTTGGGTAGATGTCTTCTGATCAGGGGTCATTAGCTTGATACTGTCCGGTTCGGCGCGTATAGCGCTCAATCAATTGCCGCAGATGGATAGCGTCAAAAGGGGCACTCATCAAGTCTTTGCTGAAACAAGCCGGTACAAAGCCATGCTAACGCATTACAACAATTGTTGCGTATCGGGCTGCAGTCTTTATATGGTAATCGGCAAGGAGCAGGCATTTGGCTAACACCAGAAAATTTATTATTGGCATTGGCGGTGCCAGCGGCGTGATCTACGGCATTCGCCTGCTGGAGGTCCTCGGCGCGGTTGCAGACGTTGAAACCCATCTGGTGATGTCAAAAACCGCGCGCATGAACATCGCCGTTGAAACCGACCTGGCTGCCGCGGATATTGAGGCGCTGGCGGACCAGGTTCACAGCGTTAACCAGGTGGGCGCCTGTATCGCCAGCGGGTCATTCAAAACCCACGGCATGATCGTAGCGGCCTGTTCGATGAAAAACCTGTCTGCAATCGTGCATTCTCACGCCGATGACCTGCTGACCCGCGCCGCTGATGTTGTCCTGAAGGAATGCAGGCGGCTTGTTCTGATGCCGCGGGAAACGCCGCTGCATGCCGGACACTGTAAACTGTTGCTTGAAGCCAGCCAATTGGGCGCGATCATCGCGCCGCCCATACCCGCCATGTATACCCGACCCACCACCATAGACGATATTGTTGATCACAACGTCGGGCGGGTTTTGGACCTGATGGACATTGAGACAAAGCTGGTTGACCGCTGGCAAGGCCCAAGGGTCGACAAAGACCGCGACGACTAACCCCCATGAAATGGGATTGCCAAATCGAAGAATGGCCCTTGCGGGTGCCCTTCGTAATCTCGCGCCGGTCGTGCACGACAACCGAAGTATTGAAGCTGACGCTGGAGCGCGGCGGTAAAATAGGTCACGGCGAAGCGGCGGGCATCAACTACAAGTGTGAAAATGCCGCCAGCCTGAAGGGCGAGATTGATCAATTTCTAACCGGCTGGTCCGGACATTTGACCCGGCAAGCATTGTTGGACCGGCTGCCCGCGGGCGGCGCGAGAAACGCCTTGGACTGTGCGCTGTGGGATTTGGAGGCCAAGGAAGCGGACGACAATGTGTTCACCCTATGCGGTGCCGTCGCAGCAAAAGTGCAAACAGCCTTTACCCTCAGCCTGGACACGCCAGAAAACATGGCGACTGCAGCCACCAACGCCAAAATGCACCCGACCCTCAAAATGAAATTGGGCGGCAAGCAACCAGTGGCTTGCGTAGAGGCGGTGCGCCGCGCGCGACCAGATGCGGAAATTATCGTTGACGCCAACGAGGCCCTGACACTTGATGCGCTTAAATCCATTGCACCGCAACTGGCGAAGGCCGGGGTTGCCTTGATCGAGCAGCCGTTGCACCGAGACGTTGACGGCGCTTTGTTGGGATACCAAAGCCCGGTGCCGCTGTGCGCGGACGAAAGTTGCATGACAGCCGCAGACCTGCCGCGCCTCAGCGGGCTTTATGAGTATATCAATATCAAACTGGATAAAACCGGGGGCCTAACCGCCGCATTGGAGCTTGCGAGCGCAGCCGAAAAGCAAGGCTTTGGCCTTATGATTGGCTGTATGCTCGGCACATCGCTCGCCATGGCACCTGCAATGGTAATTGCACCGCGCTGCCGGTTTGTTGACCTTGACGGGCCGCTTTTGCTGCGCGGAGACCGCGAGTTTGGCCTGAAATATGACGGCGGTTCGGTGCACCCACCCTCGCCGGATTTATGGGGCTAGGCTTAACGCCGGATCGCATTGGTTTTTAGGCTTGCGCTCCTGTTAGCCTTAAGGCAAGACAACATGCAATGACGATTGCAGTTAACCGACCCTTACATGGACACACGCACGAAAGCTTGGCGCAATGAAAGCACTGGTAAAACGAAACGCAGATGTTGGCCTTTGGCTTGAGGATGTTCCCGAGCCGGACGTGGGCATCAATGACGTATTGATCAAAGTAAAACGCACAGCGATTTGCGGTACCGACATGCATATATACAACTGGGATGAATGGGCACAGAAAACCATTCCTGTTCCCATGGTGGTTGGCCATGAATTTGTCGGTGAAATTGTCGGGGCCGGGTCCAATGTCTTGGACTTTCACCCAGGACAACTGGTTTCAGGCGAAGGCCATGTGGTGTGCGGGCGTTGCCGCAACTGTATGGCAGGTCGGCGGCACCTGTGCGCGCATACAAGCGGGATCGGGGTTAACCGGTCCGGTGCATTCGCGGAGTATGTTTCGCTGCCCATGTCCAATGTTTGGGAGCACTCGACCGGCATTGATCTGGATGTGGCGTCGCTGTTTGACCCACTGGGCAATGCGGTGCACACCGCACTGCAGTGGGACCTGCTGGGTGAAGATGTGCTTATCACAGGCGCAGGTCCCATCGGAGCCATGGCAGCGGCGGTATGCAAACACGCAGGCGCGCGCCATGTGGTTATCACCGACGTGGTGCCCGAGCGCCTCGTGCTGGCCGCCAGGCTGGGCGCAACCCGAACGGTTGATGCGCGCGCCGAAAAGCTGGCTGATGTGCAAAAGGAGCTGGGCATGAGCGAAGGTTTTGATGTGGGTCTGGAAATGTCCGGCAACGAAGCGGCGTTTAAGGATCTGGTTGAAAATATGTGCCATGGCGGCAAAGTATCAATCCTCGGCATTCCGGCGTCGGGTGCCAACATCAACTGGGAAACCGTTATCTTCAACATGCTGACGCTCAAGGGCATTTATGGCCGCGAGATGTATGAAACCTGGTACAAAATGTCGGTGATGATCGAGAACGGGCTGGATATTTCGCCGGTGATAACCCACCGCTTGCCCTACAGCGATTTTCAGCAAGGCTTTGACCTGATGAATGCGGGCAAGGCCAGTAAAGTTGTGCTTAACTGGGAAGTGTAAGGGACACGCACATGTACGGAAAATTCAAAGACCATATGGCAGGCCAGCTGGAGGAAATTCGCGAGGCTGGCCTGTATAAAAACGAGCGCGAGATCACCACGCCGCAGGGGGCCACTGTCGGCATCACTGGCGGCGCTGAAGTCATTAACTTGTGCGCCAACAATTACCTGGGCCTCGCGCAGCACCCTGAAGTTAACGCCGCCGCGATGCAGGGCCTGAAGGATTGGGGCTACGGCATGGCCTCGGTGCGCTTTATATGTGGTACGCAAACCCTGCACAAACAGTTGGAGCAAACCATCAGTGACTTCCTCGAAGTGGAAGACACAATCCTGTACCCCAGCTGCTTCGATGCCAACGGCGGCCTGTTCGAAACCATTCTGGGGCCCGAGGACGCCGTGATTTCCGATGCACTTAACCATGCCAGTATCATTGACGGCGTTCGGCTATCTAAAGCCCAGCGCTACCGTTATAAAAACAATGATATGGCCGACCTGGAAAGTCAGTTGAAAGCTGCCGACGCCGCGGGCGCGCGCTATAAGTTGATTACCACCGACGGTGTCTTTTCCATGGACGGCTATATCGCCCAACTGGATAAAATCTGCGACCTGGCAGAAAAATACGGTGCGCTAGTGCATTTTGATGATTGCCATGCAACAGGTTTTGTCGGCGCAGGCGGAAAGGGCACACACGAGCATTGCGGCTGCATTGACCGGGTTGATATCATCACCGGCACGCTGGGCAAAGCGCTGGGTGGTGGCAGCGGGGGCTACACCAGCGGCAAG
>JAJFIT010000167.1 GCA_021774775.1 Alphaproteobacteria bacterium
TCGACCATCATTTTCTTGATCTCGGCAATCGCCTTGGCGGGGTTCAAGCCCTTGGGGCAAGCATTGGCGCAGTTCATAATGGTATGGCACCGATACAGTCGGAATGGGTCTTCCAGATCATCAAGCCGCTCGCCGGTCGCCTCGTCGCGGCTGTCAATCAACCAGCGATAGGACTGCAACAGCACCGCAGGGCCCAGATATTTATCCTCGTTCCACCAATAGCTGGGGCACGATGTTGAACAGCACGCGCACAGGATACATTCATACAGGCCATCAAGCTTTTCGCGGTCCTCGTGGCTTTGAAGGCGTTCTTTTTCCGGCGTTGGCGACTGCGTCTGCATCCAGGGTTTGATTGAGGCATACTGCGCGTAAAAATTACTCAGGTCCGGCACCAAATCCTTAACCACTTCCTGGTGCGGCAGCGGTGTTATCGCCACGTCGCCTTTGGTGTCTTCGATGGCAGTGGTGCAGGCCAGACCGTTTTTGCCGTTAATATTCATGGCACAGGAGCCACACACACCTTCGCGGCAGGAGCGCCTGAATGTAACCGTGCTGTCCATCTCGTTTTTTATTTTGATCAGCGCATCCAGAACCATCGGGCCGCAGTTGTCCATGTCCACCTCAAAGGTGTCCATACGCGGGTTTTCACCGTCGTCCGGGTTCCAGCGATAGACGTGAAACGGTTTGGCGTTGGCAGCACCGTCCGCTTTGACAGTTTTGCCTTTGCCAACTTTCGAGTTTTTAGGAAGTGCAAATTCAGCCATGTCTCATACTCCTCCTAATATACCCGGGCTTTAGGTTTGATATACTCAACCTCTGTGGTCAGCGTATAGTCATGCACGGGTCGCTCACCCAGGGTTACTTTGTTGCCCTCGTCCAACCAGCAAGCTGTATGCTTCATCCAGTTAACATCGTCACGGTCCGGGTAGTCCTCATGCATATGCGCACCGCGGCTTTCCTTGCGCGCTGCTGCACTGTGCATGGTCAGCACCGCCTGGCCCATCAGATTGTCCAGCTCCAGCGTTTCAATCAAATCGCTGTTCCATACCAACGACCGATCAGTTGTCTTGATGTCGTCAAGGCCGCCAGCGATTTCATCGATGTTTTTCACGCCTTCCGCCAGCACTTCTTCGGTTCTAAACACAGCGCAGTTGGTTTGCATATTGCGCTGCATTTTCAGCCTCAGTTCCGCAGTCGGCGTACCACCGTCCGCATAACGCGCCTTGTCGAGGCGGCCCAGCGCCATATCTGCATAACCTTCCGGCAGCGGCTTTTGGGTGGTGCCGGCCGTGACAATTTCCGGCACACGCTTGCCAACCGCACGGCCAAACACCACAAGGTCAATCAGCGAGTTGGAACCCAACCTATTCGCGCCGTGCACCGACACACATGCGGCCTCACCGATGGCGAACAGGCCCGGCACCACGCTGTCAGGGTTGTCTTTGGTCGGGTTAATAACCTCACCGTGATAATTGGTTGGAATGCCGCCCATATTATAATGCACTGTCGGCAGGATCGGGATTGGTTCCTTGGTTACATCAACGCCCGCGAACACCTTGGCGCTCTCCGAAATGCCGGGAAGGCGTTCGGCGAGGATCGCAGGGTCCAGATGGTCCAGATGCAGATACATATGGTCCTTGTCGGCACCGACGCCGCGCCCTTCGCGGATTTCGTTTGAAATTGAACGGGACACCACATCGCGGCTGGCCAGGTCTTTGGCGGACGGCGCATAACGTTCCATGAAACGTTCGCCTTCCGAGTTGATCAAAATGCCGCCTTCACCGCGCGCGCCTTCCGTGATCAGCACGCCTGCACCGTATATGCCGGTTGGGTGGAACTGGATAAACTCGAGGTCTTGCAAGCTAAGGCCTGCGCGCAGCACCATACCGCCGCCGTCGCCGGTGCAGGTGTGGGCTGATGTGGCCGAGAAATAAGCGCGACCGTATCCGCCAGTTGCCAGCACCGTTGCCTGGCTTCGGAAAGCATGCAGCGAGCCATCTTCCATATTCATGGCGATAACACCGCGGCACTGGCCGTCTTCCATGATCATATCAATAGCGAAATATTCGATATAAAAGTCACTGTCATACTTGAGCGACTGCTGATACAGCGAATGCAGCATGGCGTGGCCGGTACGGTCAGCAGCAGCACAGGTGCGCTGGGCCGCCGGGCCTTCACCGAATTCGGTGGTCATACCACCGAATGCACGCTGGTATATCTTGCCTTCTTCGGTACGAGAGAAGGGAACACCGTAATGCTCCAGCTCATACACCGCCGCCGGGGCCTCGCGCACCAGATACTCGATAGCGTCCTGGTCACCGAGCCAATCAGACCCTTTAACCGTGTCATACATATGCCACTGCCAGCTGTCCTTGCCCATGTTACCGAGCGAGGCGGCAATGCCGCCTTGTGCCGCTACCGTGTGGCTTCGGGTTGGGAAAACCTTGGTGATACAGGCAGTTTTCAGCCCGCTTTCAGCAAGACCCATGGTCGCCCGAAGGCCTGCGCCACCAGCGCCGACAACAACGGCGTCATATGTGTGGAGTGTAATGGGATAGGCGTTCGACATAATTACTTATCCCCCAAACGCGATACGAAGAATTGAAAAAATACTCAGCGATGCAATCAATACGCAGCTGAAGGTTAAAGCAATCATGCTGGCGAATTTGGTGCCGGGATCATAGACATAATCTTCGATCAGTACCTGCAGGCCCAGCCGCATATGGTAAACCATATTGGCGATGAACAGGATCATCAGCACAGATGCAATCGGCTGCTTGAGCCAGGCAACCCACTCGGCGTGCCCCTTGCCCGCATTGCCGACAAACGACACGACAAAAAAGATCACCAGCGGAATATTGGCAATGGCTGTAACCCTGTGGGACAGCCAGTGGTGGGTGCCGTCTTTGGCAGAGCCAAGGCCGCGCACTTTGGCGATAGGTGTTTTCATATCCGTCATATCAAAGCACCCCCATCACTTTATAAGCGGCGTACCAGATGCCCAGCGTCGCCACTATAGAAAACACGAAGGTCGATTTGGCGGTAAGCGTATTGATCTTGAGGTCATACAGGCGGCCCATGTCCATAAACAAATGGCGAATGCCACTGGCCAGATGCTGCATTAAACTGAAGGTGATACCAAACAGGATCAGCCGCCCGAACCATGAACCGGCAAAGCCCTGAACAGTTGAAAAATAGTCGTGGCCCGTTGCCAGTGCCACCAACCACCAGGTTAGCAAAATAGCGCCAAAAGCAAGTGCCGACCCGGTTGCCCGGTGAAGGATGGATACTGCCATATGGGCACCCCATCGGTACACCTGAAGGTGAGGAGAAAGCGGACGGTTCGCCTGTGCCATATATAGTCCCCTGACAGAAATTAACGTATGCAGAAGTTAAAGTTTGGCCCACTGCGGCAACAGAAGCTGTGCCGCAGCCTGATACGGAAACAGGTTTAGCTTGCCTTGCCCACTGTCTGCAAGCCTGTAATTACACAATCCGGCCATATGGGCTCACATTATTTTTATGTAACCTTTGACGCTGGCAAACAGTGGCTTCTATCCGCAGGCTTTAATCGTGATATTTTACGTGTTGCTTCCACACATTTGCCATGGCTATATTCTCTGCAGGGCTAGAGACGATCATAGGGGGTTTCACGTGAAACAGCAATTCGCTGTGCGGCTGCTTGCAGTTGCGCTGATAAACGTAAGTTATTTAATGGTGGGCGTAACGGGCTCCGCCGCACAGGCACAATCTCAATATGCAAAGCCAGGGGATATTCCTGCGGAGGTGTTTGCTGCGCTGCCTGAAGTTGACCAACTTAGTCAATCGCCAGACGGAAAGAAAATTGCTTACTTTTCCAGCGTTCGAGGCCGCCGGGCAATATTCATAGAAAATCTGGATGGTAGCGACCGTTACATTCAACCACCGGTGCAAGAAGCCGATATTGCCGATTTTCGGTGGGCGAATAATAACCGCCTCCTGGTTATGTATGAAATGGCGGTAACCCGAAGCGAATTTGTAAGTTTTCGCAATACCGAGTCCCGCCTTGCGGCAGTGAATGCTGACGGTTCTGAATTTGAATGGATCGTACGACCCAGCAAACTAAAAAACAGCGCCCGAGGCAACAGCCAAACCCACCCCAACCCGATGTGGCAATCAGACATAATCGACATGCTGCCGAATGATCCAGACCATATTTTACTATCCGTCGACGGGGACTTTAACAACCGATTTGAAGTTCGAAAGGTCGATATTCGCAATGGCCGGTTCATACAAATTCACGATGGCTTTCGCGGCGTGCAAAATTGGCAAACCGATAGCGGCGGAGCGCTAAGATTTGGCTACGGCAAATCAAAAGACAAGTGGGTTATCTATTGGAAAAACCAGAAAGACGAATGGAAACGGCTCGACAATGCTGATTGGTTTGAAAAATACGGCTTTTATGGCCTTGACGGATCGCCGGACCACCTTCTCGTTGCCACAGTAACCGCAAACGGCACGTGGGGTGTCGCCAGATTATATATCCCTGCAGGCCAGGTTGTTGACCAGGTTTTTGCTCAGGAAAAAGTAGATATAGATGGCCCAATACGTGACCGGAACGGCAGAAAAATTGTTGGGCTGCGCTACACAACCGATATTCCGAAGTTCCATTATCTGGATCGCAAAAGAGCCGGCCTTGAGCGGGCCATGAAAAAAGCAGTGCCCGGCTATAACCTTGAGATCGTTGATTTTGATCATGCGGCAGGGCGTTATTTGCTGCTAGCATATAGTGACAGGGAACCAGGTTTATATCTACAGTATGACCGCATCGCCAAAAAAATAGAGCCTGTATCGCCAGTTCGACCAAACCTTCCAACCGACTTGATGGCCGAAACTACTGAACAATCAATTCCAATGTCAGACGGCACGTCGATTCCTGCATTTCTGACCATCCCTCACGGTGCTACAGCAAAAAATTTGCCGGCAATAATTTTGGTACACGGTGGCCCCTATGCCCGCGATGATGCCCGATGGGATTATTGGGCGCAATTTCTTGCTTCTCGCGGCTATGCAGTTCTTAAGCCCAATTTCCGAGGGTCGGAAGGTTACGGTCCCAAATTTGAAAGGGCCGGGTACAACCAATGGGGCGGCCTGATGCAACAGGATGTTACAGATGCCACCCGCCATATGATTGACCAGGGTATTTTTGATGCGGAAAGGGTTTGTATTGCCGGAGCATCCTACGGCGGATATGCAGCGATGATGGGCCTTATTCAGGCACCAAACCTTTACCAGTGCGGTGTTTCTGTCAACGGCGCAGTCAATCTACCACGTTTAAAAACGGCTGATGCCGGTTTGTTGGGCACAAAAACATGGCGTTCGCGCATTGGCCTATCGGGTGCGGACATCGAAAATGTTTCTCCCTATCACCTGGCAGACCAGATCAACCGGCCCGCGCTGATCATGGCGTCAAAAGACGACACCCGCTTACGCATTGTCGACAGCGAAAATTTTTACGGGCGGCTGAAATCCAAAGGCAAAGACAGCCAGTTTATCAAAATTGAGGACGGCGGCCACAGCATGGACACAGCCGCATCACGGCTGACCAAGTTGAAAGCTATGGAAGAATTCCTCGCTAAACACATAGGTAACTAAGCGACCGAAAGTACAAAAAACCGCCTGATAGGTTAGGTGGACACGACATGATTGGGGAAGTCAAATGAAGCAGGCAACTGTTGTCAGGTTTTTAGCTATAAAATTGCTCTTTGGTCTACAGTTTGTGGGCGTCTTGTTTTTTGCGCCAACCGCGCTAGCGCAACCTCAAAGACCATCCGATATCCCGGTTGAAGCCTTCGCTGCGCTGCCCGGCTTTTCGAACGCCGCCATCTCACCCGACGGCAAACATATATCCTATTTTGTTGAATTGGACGGACAACGAGAGGTTTTGATACAGGCATTGGATGGCAGCAGCGCCTTTCGCGTGCCACCACCTAAAGAAGCAAACTTCAGTGCATACCGGTGGGCGAATAACGACGTAATTCTATTCCAAAGCAGCATGACGCTTCAGCGTCGGGTATTTCGAGTAAAAACACAGGAAACCCGATGGTTCAGTCTGGATTTGAACATCAAAGAATTCACCTGGCTCAGGAAGCCAAAACGCCATGCCAGGGAAAGCGTTTCTCAAACAGAACGCATCATAGATATGCTACCCGACGACCCGGAACACATTCTACTTGAGTTAGATATGAACCTGGACGGCAAGGCGGAGGTCTATCAAACCAACGTAAAGTCCGGGCGGCGCGCCATTCGGAAAGGTGCAAGCCGGGGCATCCAAAACTGGTACACTGACAATCAGTCTGAGGTGCGGTTGGGCAATGGTTACGAAGGCAGTAAATTTATTACCAAATTTAAAGGCAGTGATGGCAAATGGGTCGACCTGAAGAAAGTGGATTGGGCTAAAAAATTCACCATTGAAGGCTTTTCCAACAAGCCAAATACGCTGTATGTAAGTGGCTATTCGCCGTATGGTACAGAAGGCTTGTATGAGCTGGATATCAATACCGGAAAAATCGCGGATACAATTTTTGTTCATGGGACGGTTGATCTTGACTATGCCTTTGAAAACACTACCACCGGAAGAATCGAGGGGGCGGTCTACACCGATGATTTCACCCGAATAAAATATGTCGACAAAGTAAAGAAGCGAATTCAGGCCGGAATAGACAAGGCCATGCCAAATAGTGTGAACACAATACTCAGCCATGTGGAAGCGTTGGACTGGTATTTTGTTCTTGTTGAAAGTGACAGGAATTCTGGCGACTATTTTATCTATGACCGGCCCAAGGGTCAGTTGAATTATGTTAACAGTATTCGCAGAAACATAGACCCGGAGCTAATGGCATCGGTTCAGTCTGTGGATATTCCCACGCGCGACGAAAAAGAAATTCCTGGTTACATGATCATCCCGCATGGCAAGGAGGCCAAAAGCCTGCCGACCATTGTTATGCCACACGGCGGACCATTCGGTGTGCGCGATAGCGCAGAATGGGATTTTTGGGCACAGTTTTATGCCAGCCGGGGCTATCTTGTTCTGAAACCCAATTTCAGAGGCTCTGGTGGATACGGTCCGGCGTTTAAAGTTGCGGGCTATAACCAATGGGGCGGACTGATGCAGGACGACGTAACAGACGCCACCAAATGGCTGATTGAAAATGGCCATAGCGACCCTGATCGCATCTGTATCGTTGGCAGTTCATACGGGGGCTATGCGGCGCTTATGGGTGTAATCAAGGAACCTAGCCTATATAAATGCGCCATTTCGGTGAACGGCGTTGCAAACCTTGTACGCCTTAAAAGTGGTGATAAATCAAATGCAATTGGCGGACGGTCATGGACCAAACGCATGGGTCTGACAGGCGTTGATGACAAACAAGTTTCGCCTTACCACCGCGCCGCTGACGTGAGCGCACCTGTTCTGCTTATGTCGTCGGTGGACGATGCCCGGGTGCCTTGGAAAATGTCCCGCGACATGCATAAGCGGCTGAAAAAACTGAAGAAAGACAGCACATTCGTTAAAATAGAAGACGGCACCCATCATATGGTTACCGCCCAGTCACGCCTGACCATGCTCAAGGCCACTGAGAAATTCCTCGCCAAACACATTGGTGATTAGAATGTCAATTTATGCACGAAAGTTGTCGATAGCCACGGCCCTATTTTTGTTTTTGGGGTCACAGCCTTCATACGCCACTTGGCTTAAAGTGGAGTCAGAAAATTTCGTTCTGTTTTCTGAAGCGAAAGAAGACAGAACTCTAGAGTTCCTCAACGAATTGGAACGATATCGAGCATTTCTAATCAGAAATGGCGGCGTTCGGCCCAACCTTGGCGGCCTCAAGTTAAGCATATATTTTACCGAGTCGCATTCTAGGTATTCGGCACTTACCGGCTCTCGGGGATCGCTTGGTATCTTCAAACTAACGGAAAACGGGCCGATTACAGTCTTCTTCCAACCCAAACCGCCGAGCAAATTGGTTCAGCAACGTCGCGGACCGCACCAAAACGAAGAGAGGCAGGTGCTGTTTCACGAGTATGTACATTTCCTGCAATTTCAAGCTGTGCCAACCCAGTACCCACTTTGGTACAGGGAGGGGTTTGCTGAATATCTTTCTTCCGTAGTTTTCCGTGAAAAAGACACCATAGTGGGCAAGGTTTTATACGGTAGAGCTCGCACTTTGCACCGATTTGACTGGCTTGAAACAAAGGTTCTCCTAGAGGCCAAGAAATTCCCTAAGAAGGGATACACTTTCTATGCCCAGTCTTGGCTTCTATCTCATATGCTGTATACGCTTCCACGTTACCGCGACAACATCAGTGCATTCCTGAACTTGCTCGCAGAGAATGTCGAACCAGCTGTGGCCCTTCAGCAGGCATATGGCATTGACTACGCCCAACTCGATAAGGATATCAAACAATATTTCAAGAACGGTCAGCTCTATGCCTTCCCGTATCCACCAGTCAAAGTGACTTTGCAAATTTTGTCTCAAGAAACATTGAGCAAAGTCGAAGGCACGCTGGTTGACAAGAAAATCCGGTTGGCGTTCAGCCGCTCGCCGCGCGTGTATAAAGCAATCGCAGACAGCATAAAAAAACAACTCAAAAAGCGACCAAAAAACATCGAACTCGGACAGGCGCTTACCGAAGCGTTGATGGGACAGAAAAAATGGGGCGCCGCGCAGAAAGTTGCAAACGACCTGCTGACACAGATGCCGGAGTTGCACACAACACGCGCGCTTTTAGGAGAAAGTATTTTGCTACAAACTTTTGATCAACAAACCAAACGAAAGACAGAGCTCCCTAACGAAGCCAAGTTGATCGAAGCGCGCAGACATCTGTCCGCCGCAATCGCGGTGATGCCAAGAAATGCGCGAGCGCGCAAATCATATGCAGGCAGCTTTATATATGGTGGCCTAAGTGACTTTGACAGCGCCGAGCATGCAATTTCAGAGGCCTATGCACTGTACCCGCAAGATTGGCAGATAAGGCGGCAATATGCAGATTTATTATTTCATAGAGGCGACCAAACCAATGCTTGCAAGCTCTATCGTCCGCTGTATCACACGGCTGGATCAGAGGATGAAAAGAAGCGTTTGAAAGCCCGCCTCAAGGAAATGGAAAACTGTGAATTATAGATTCTGTTAACCATTGTTAATAACCGCCGCCATCTGCACCGTGCGGCGCGCCTCGGCCACATGCAGTTCCTCAATCATGCGGCCATCCAGCACAGCAACAGCCTTGCCGTCGGTTGCCGCAGCTTCAAACGCTTCGATCATGCGCCGGGCTTGGTCCAGCTCTGCTTCCGCAGGAGCGAAAGCGCGATTTGCAATCTCCACCTGACTGGGGTGGATCAGTGTTTTACCGTCAAAACCCATATCGCGGGCCTGGGCGCACTCGGCCTCGAAACCCGCCTCGTCCTTAAAGTTGCCGTAGACCCCGTCGAGGATGCATAGCCCATATGCCCGCGCGACCAACAGCGCATGTGACAGCGCGGCGAGAACAGGTTCGCGCCCCGGCACCTGGCGGGCGCGCAAATCCTTGCTCAGGTCATTGGTGCCAATCACCAGCGTGGTCAGCCGGTCATGGCTTGTGGCAATTTCCTCAGCGCGCAGAAACCCACGCGGCGTTTCCAGCATCACCCAAAAATCACAGGTCGCATCCGTGCTGTGCCAAACCATTTCTTCAGAAATTTTATGCAGAGCCGCCGTATCTTCCACCTTAGGCAGTAGAATTGCCGCAGGGCCTGTTGATCCGATGGCCGCCAAATCATCGCGCCACCAGGTGCTGTCAGTGCCATTAATACGCACCACCAGTTCCCGCCCGCCATAATCACCTGATGCCAGTGCCGCCGCAACCAGTTCCCGCGCTTCGGCTTTCGCCGCGGGTGCCACCGCATCTTCCAGGTCAAACACCAGCGTGTCGGCGTCGATGGTTTTGGCCTTTTCCAGCGCCCGCGCGTTGGAGCCGGGCATGAACAGCACGCTTCGTCTTGGTCTGACTTCAGAGTTTTGCATTCAACCAGCCCTTTCCCTGAACCAATCACACCCTGAGTGGAAAACACATGCAACAAAAAAGCGGCGACATGTGCATGTCACCGCTTCATATGGTTGCATCGCACCCTAAAACTAGTCTGCCGAAAGCAGGCCCTGGTTAAGCAGGCTCTCGGCAATCTGAACCGCATTCAACGCCGCACCCTTGCGCAGGTTATCGGAAACCACCCAGATATTCAGACCGTGTTTGACCGTATTATCAGCCCGGATACGCGAAATATACGTGGCGAAGTCACCCACACAATCAACCGGCGTGATGTAACCACCGTC
>JAJFIT010000168.1 GCA_021774775.1 Alphaproteobacteria bacterium
AAACTGGTAATAAAGGGCGGTGCCATCGTCTTTAAGGACGTATGTTTTGAATATAATCCTGATCGGCGGATATTGCACGGTATCAATTTTGAGGTTGCTGCGGGAACAACAACAGCCATTGTCGGTGCAAGTGGTGCCGGCAAATCGACAATTTCACGTATTTTATTCCGCTTTTACGATATTGTTTCTGGTGAAGTGTTAATCGACGGACAGGATACTGCGTCGGTAACACAGCAAAGTCTGCGCGAACAAATCGGCGTGGTGCCGCAAGACACCGTGCTTTTCAATGACACGCTTTTGTACAATATTCGGTATGGTCGACCCGAAGCCACCGACGACGAAGTGAAAGCGGCCGCTGGTTTAGCACAAATTCATGATTTTGTTGCTAAATTACCGGACGGCTACGAAACTCAGGTCGGCGAGCGCGGCTTGAAGCTGTCGGGCGGTGAGAAACAAAGAGTTGCCATTGCCCGTACCATACTCAAGAACCCCGCGATTTTACTGCTGGATGAGGCCACGTCTGCATTGGATAGCCAAACCGAACAGGAAATTCAGTCCGCCTTTGAGGAAATTTCAGCGGGCAGGACCACGCTTGTCATCGCGCACCGGCTGTCAACGGTGGTGAAAGCAGACGAGATTTTGGTCATGGATGACGGTCATATTATCGAGCGCGGTATCCATGATGCATTGATTGCGATGGGTGGGGCCTACCACGCTATGTGGCAGCGACAGCGGGAAGTTTCAGAAGCGGAGGAAAAGCTCGTCGAGCTGGTGGAAACATTGTAGCAACAAACCAGTGCGGGCAATGACTGTTGCACATAGGCGGCCAATTGGTGATAAACGTCACTTTTGTGTTTCAAGTGTAAGCGTGCCGGGGCAAATTACGTGTTTTTTCATCAGCTATCCCTGTCCAGGAACGCGTTTTTTACTGCCTGTTTGTTGGTGGTGCCGATCAGTGGGGTGCAAGCGGAAAATGAAACTGCCGATGGCCGCGAGTATCAGGATATCGAAACCGTTGTAGTCACCGCGGCGACGGGCGGTAACCCGCCGCAGCGCGGGACACCAGTCGCACTACCGCAGCGCCAAATTGAATTTTTACGCCCGACATCGCTTGCTGACATTTTTAAATTGGTGCCTGCGGCCAATGTGCGCGTAAATTCGCGGGGTGAAACCCTGGTGTCGCTACGTGGTTCAGGCGAGCGGCAACTGGCTGTATTTTTTGATGGTGCGCCGGTGAATGTGCCTTGGGACAACCGATTTGATTTGCGGTTGGTGCCTGCATTGGCAATTGGGAGCGCGGCAGTTGCAACCGGGCCAACCACATCCGGGTTCGGTGCCAACACAGCAGGCGGTGTCGTTGCCATTACCTCCAGGTCATCGATGGACAGTGAGGTTTTGCTTGAAGGCGGAGGCGGTGGGTTGTGGTCAGCGCAGGCAAGAACTGGTTTTGCCTCGGGGAAACTCCGCTCACTCATCGCTGTTGACCATATGGAGACCGATGGTATTGACGCGCCGAATACCGCTTATACGGACGGTGCAGGCAGTCTGATAACCAATAGAGACCGCAAACAGACCAATGTTTTGGTGCGCACGACAGGCGAGGGCGACACCAGTAAAGTCGGGATTTCAGTTCTTTACTCAAACGCCTCATACGGCATAGCACCAGAGCAAGGCCCGCGAGTTGATCCCGCCAGCGCGCGCTACTGGCGGTTTCCCGATACCGAGCATTTGTTGGTTTTCGGGAATTACCAAACGGCGCTGTCGGATACCGTCGCATTGCAAGGCAATGCCTGGCATCAGTCATTCGATCAGCGGATCAATTCCTTCGAGGACGTAACTTATAGTGCTATTGAAGACATTCAGCAGGATGGAAACAACGCGTACGGCGCACGGATACAGCTCGGCTTTGAGGGCGAGCAGCAACAGCTGTCCCTGACGGCGACGTCCGGGTGGGCAAGCCACAAGCAGCAGGAGTTTGAGCCACAGGAAATAATACGGTCAACCGTCGATTTTTCTCAGCGTTCTGCCAGTTTTGGCGCTGACTATAGCTTGCAGATTAACCCGTCTACATCGTTTTCGCTTGGTGCAAGTTACGATGTTCTTGACCCTGGAAAAAACCGCGGGCCGGGGCAGCGACGCAAAATTTGATGGGGTGAACGCCTCCATGGAGCTGGGTGTTGCCGCGCCGGACGGGTGGATGTTTCGCTTGGCGGCGGCGCGGCGGGTCAGGCTGCTGACCCTGCGCGAACTGTTCGGCGAAGCCATTGGCAGGTTTGTGTTGAACCCCGACCTTCAGCCTGATGTCAGCTGGCCGTTTGAGGCGGCAGCTGAATTCAGGGTGGCGTCTGGCAGTTTTGATATCACGCCGTTTTGGGTTGAGACACGGCGTACACTTGACCAAACCCGGGTTGTCGTCGACGAGCAAAGCTTGCGACAACGGATAAATTTGGCAGGCAGCAGAACCTACGGCGTTGAGATGCGTGCCCAGTGGCACCCCAGCGATCAGCTGTCATTCACCGGTGACGCTACCTGGAGCCGGAGCAGGGCAAGATCGGAATCAGTTGCCATTTCCGTTCGTCGTCTTTACCTTTCAGATCGTCCCAATTGGCTTGCGCAGGCTGCTGCGAAATATCAGGTAGGGGCACAAACAACTTTTGGGCTATCAGTTGTTTATAGAGGCACTGCAAAATCGGAGGATGATGCAGGGTTTTTTCTTGATCTTTCGGCGGCAACCCAGGTCGACATGGTGCTGTCACATAAAATAATTTTAGCCCGCAGCGGTTTTGATATGGAGCTTTTTGCAAGGCTTGATAATCTTACCGATACATTCATTGAACCACAGTTGGGGCTGCCCAGTGCCGGGCGCTCGTTCAAATTGGGGTTAAAGGCGGTATTCTAATATACCGCACATCAAGTGGAGGCCTGTTTGAAGCCGCAAATTTTATTCAGGAAAGTTCACCATTGGGGCTCCATTTTTGTGGCACTGCCGCTGATGCTTATGATCGGTGCAGGCATTTTTCTAATGCTGAAAAAAGAAATTACCTGGATTCAGCCGCAGACAATTGAAGGCAGCCAGACCGGCGTGCCCTTGCTTACCGTTGCGCAGATGTTTGAAGCGGCGAAGAAGGCCTCTGAGGCTGGTTTTGCCAGTTGGGATGACTTGGACAGACTTGATTTCAAGCCTGGCAAAGGCGTGGCGAAATTTGTTGGCCACAACAACTGGGAAGTGCAGGTAGATACCCACACGGGTGAGCTATTGCAGGTGTCCTTCCGGCGTTCAGATATTATCGAAAGCCTTCACGATGGCAGCTTTTTCAGCGATGGCATCAAATTATATTTGTTTTTACCGGCGGGAATTGGATTGTTCATTCTCTGGTGTACCGGTCTGTATCTGTTTTTTCTGCCGCACCTTAAAAATCGCCAAAAGGCCCACCAGAAAAACAATCAGAAAAACCAACAAAAAACTCTGACAACCCAAAAGAAAAAAAATCCGGGGACTGCCGCTGATGCAACGGTGAAGGGAGCCAGGCAACCAGCTGAATAACGATTAAGCAACATTCAAGAGGGGCGCACAGTTTCGGGACAGAAACGGCGCACAATTAAGGGGAATTACGATGAAACTTGGTAAAAAAATCACAATTTTGCTCGCCTGTACCGCGCTTACTGGCGGCGCGCTTATCACACCCGCGTTCGCAGAAACCAAAGAAAAAGATTATTATGTCGCGCCGGAGTATCTGGATGGTCTGCAATACCGCAACATCGGCCCGTGGCGCGGCGGCAGGGTAACGACGGTTGCCGGCACCACCAGCGACAAGCGCATATACTATATGGGCGCAACTGGCGGCGGTGTGTGGAAAACCACCAACGCGGGCGGTGACTGGACCAATGTCAGTGACAAGTTCTTCAAAACCGGGTCTGTGGGGGCGTTGGCGGTAGCACCGTCTGACCCCAACATTGTCGTTGCGGGCATGGGCGAGTCGCCGTTTCGCGGTGTTGCATCGTCGCACGGTGACGGTGTTTATATCTCGCGTGACGCCGGTAAAACCTGGGCCAATGCTGGCCTTGCTGGCAGTCGTCAGATTTCAACGGTTCATATCCACCCCACCGACCCTGACGTGATCTGGGTTGCAGTTCAGGGCTCGCCGTGGGCACCTACCGAAGAGCGGGGCGTTTATAAAACCACAGACGGCGGCAAAAGCTGGAACAAAACCCTGTTTGTAGACACAACGACAGGCATCATTGATTTGACGGTGGACGCCAATAACCCTCGCATCCTGTATGCGTCGTCTTGGGATGCCGACCGGGAGCCGTGGCTCATTCGCTCTGGCGGGCCGGGCTCTGCCATTTGGAGGTCAGTTGACGGCGGCGAGACATGGGACAAAACCGGCAAGGGCCTGCCCGACGAAATGGGCAAAATCGGTGTGATTGCATCTGCGGCGCAATCTGATCTTGTTTGGGCGATTGTGGAGGCGAAAGAGAAGGGCGGGCTTTATAAGTCAACAAACGGCGGCGAAAGCTGGAGTTTTGTTAACGGTGACAGGCGATTGCATGCAAGATCATGGTATTACATGCATATTTTCGCTGACCCGCAGGATGAAAACACGGTTTATGTGCTCAACGCACCCTTTATGAAGTCTGTTGATGGCGGCAAAAGTTTCCAGCAGATTTCAGTGCCGCACGGCGACACTCATGATTTGTGGATCAACCCGGAAAACACCGATGTGATGATCAATGCCAATGACGGCGGTGGCACAGTATCGCTGGATGGCACAAAGAGCTGGTCGACGATATATAACCAGCCAACCGCTCAGATATACCGGCTCAATGCCGACAATCGCTTCGCTTACCGTCTTTATGGCGGCCAGCAGGACAACAGCACTGTTGCCATCCTGAGCCGCGGGCCTGATGGTTCCATTGGTCTCGAAGATTTCCACGCTGTTGGCGGCTGTGAAAGCGGGTTTGTAGGCTTGGACCGGGACAATCCCCGTTACGCCTACTCAGGCTGCTACCTGGGTCAAATTGAAGAATATGATTTTGAGACCGAAACCGAACGCAGCGTTAGCGCCTATCCGGAAATATCCTTTGGTAACGCACCGAAAAATCGCAAATACCGGTTCAACTGGAATGCGCCAATATTTGTGTCGCTGCATGACAAATCAGCGATTTACCATGCCGGCAACAAGCTGCTGAAATCAACCGACCGCGGTGTTAGCTGGAGTGAAGTTAGCCCCGACCTCACCCGTAACGACGAGGCCACGCAGGGGCCGGGCGGCGCGCCGATTACTAACGAAGTGTCGGAAAACTATAATACCATCACCTATGTTGCCGAAAGCATGCACGAGGCCGGTACCATGTATGCTGGTTCCGATGATGGGCTCGTTCACGTCACACGCGACGGCGGCACCAATTGGGAAAATATCACCCCGCGCGGTATCGGCATTGCCCTTGTGAATGCCATTGATGTGTCACCGCATGACCCCGCGACCGCTTATGTTGCTGTAACGCGGTACAAGGAAAATGATCACACGCCGATGATCTTTAAAACCACCAATTACGGGAAGCGCTGGAAGCAAATTGCAAGTGGTATCCCGGACGGTGATTTTGTCCGTGTCGTGCGCGAAGACACCAAACGCAAAGGCATGCTGTATGCCGGTACCGAAACCGGACTTTATGTTTCCTTTGACGACGGTGATAATTGGCAACCGATGCAGTCTAACCTGCCGCATTTGCCGGTGACAGACATCAAAGTGCACGGGAAAGATTTGCTGCTGTCTACCCAGGGCAGGGGTTTCTGGATACTTGATGACATTGCACCGCTTCGCCAGATGACCGGCGATATAGACGGTGCGTTGTTGTTTGCGCCGTCAACGGCTTTCCACGTCAATACTGCTGGTGGCAGAAACGGTGGACCGTCGAGCCCGAACCCGACGTCCGGTGCGGTTCTTTATTACAGCCTCGGCGATGTGCCAGACGCCGGCATTTCGCTGGAAATACTTAACGGCGACGGCGCAGTCATCAGAACGCTCAAGTCTGACCCCAAAAAAGGCGAAAAAGGCGGTGGTTCCGGCAGTGCCTATAACTTGCCAATGAAAACAGGGCTTAACCGCGCCCACTGGGACTTGCGGGTCGATGCCCTGAAAAAAATTGACGGCCTGTGGTCGATCGCAGGCGGCAGAGACCGCAAGGTTGATGGTTATATGGTTGCGCCCGGCACTTACACCGCACGGCTAAAAGCCGGTGACGCGGTTAGCGAGCAAAGTTTCACCGTGGAATGGGACCCGAGGGTTGATATTGACGCCGCCCTGATCGTTGAGCAAACCGATATGGCCAGGCAAAGCTTTCAGATGCTCGCAGAACTGCAGCAATCGGTAATTTCAATGCGCAAAGCGAAAATGCAGGCCAAAACGCAAACCGAAGCCAACAGTGATGTTGCGGCGCTGAAAGCGGCGGGTGACGCAGCTGTTAAAGCCATTGAGGCTTGGGAGAAAGGTCTGATCAACACCGAGCGTGAATTTTTCCAGGACGTATTGAACTGGCCCGACAAGTTGCATTCGGACCTACAGTTCATCATGGGCAATCTGGATGGTGGAATTCCACCGGTGAATGCAGGCACAAAGCAGCGCTTTGAGGATGTGGCCGCTATTTTCCGTGAAGCTATGACAGCTCGTGACGCGGTAGTTACCGGCGAAATTTCAGCCTTTAACACGGCTTTCGCTGACAGTGGGCGTAGTGCAGTAACAGTGCCCAGTTTCTCAGGCACTGAATAAGAAAATTAATGGGGATGGGGAGGCCGTTGCGCCTCCTCACGATACAGGAGTGGGTAATGAATAACATATTTAAAACAATGACATGTGTCGGTGCATTAATGCTGGGCGCAGGTGCAGCTCAGGCTGAAATTGATAGCGACCTGATAGCAGGTATCAAGGCACGGGTAATCGGCCCTGCGGCCATGAGCGGCCGGGTGGCGGCCATCGATGCGGTGGTCTCCGACCCCAATCATATTGTGGTGGGCGCGGCAACGGGCGGCGTGTGGATTTCATCTAACGGCGGCCTGAACTGGACACCTACTTTTGACGGCGAAGAATGTGCTTCTATCGGCTCTGTCGCGATCAATCAAAGCAATCCGGACATTGTCTGGGTTGGCACCGGCGAGGGCAACACCCGTAATTCCACTTCCATTGGCTGCGGCATGTTCAAGTCGCTGGACGGCGGGAAAACCTGGAACAAGGTTGGCTTAGAGAATAGCGAACGGATTAATCGCATTGCATTGCACCCAACCAACCCTGATGTGGCTTATGCGGCTGTGCTGGGCAAACTGTGGGGCGATAGCGACGAGCGCGGTCTGTATAAAACCATAGACGGTGGCAAAAGCTGGAACGTTGTTCTGGCGGGCGATGAAACCACAGGCGCAACTGACGTGCAGATGGACCCAGGCAATCCCAACAAATTGTTTGCCTCCATGTGGCAGTTTCGCCGCTGGCCGTTTTTCTTCAAGTCGGGCGGTGAAGGTTCAGGCTTGTTTGTCTCTCATGATGGCGGCGACAATTGGAATGAACTAACAGAAGAAGACGGCTTGCCAAAAGGTATTCTTGGTAAGTCAGCCTTCACCATATCGCGCAGCGACCCGAACCGGGTTTACGCCCTCATCGAGGCCGAAAAAAGCGCGCTTGCGCGTTCTGACGATGGTGGCCGCTCATGGAAAATTGTCAACACGGACAATGACATTAATGACCGGCCCTTTTATTATAACGGTATTTCCGTCGATCCGCAGAACCCGGACCGGGTCTACCGGGTTGGCTCGCGGGTGAAAATGTCTATCGATGGCGGCAAGACCTTCTCGTTTATCGAAAAAATACGTTGCTGCGCCCCCAGAAACGATATCCATATCGACAATCATGCCTGGTGGATTAATCCCACCAATCCAAAGCATATCATCGACGGTAACGACGGCGGACTGGGCGTTACCCAGGACGGCGGTCAAACATGGCGATTTGTTGCCAACCTGCCGTTGGCGCAGTTTTACCACATCGCGGTCGATAACGACCTGCCGTATAATGTATATGGTGGCCTTCAGGACAACGGTGCCTGGCGCGGGCCGTCTGCTGTTTTTGAAAACGGCGGCATTCGCAACCTGCATTGGCAGGAAGTGGCGTTCGGAGACGGTTTTGATACCATCCCGCACCCTGAAAACAGCCGCAAAGGCATTTCCATGAGCCAGGGCGGTTTTTTGGTTAGCTGGAACCTGGATACGGGCGAACAACGCCTGATACGCCCCAAGGGCCCCGATGATGGCACGGAATTGCGGTTTAACTGGAATGCGGGTTTTGCGCAAAGCCCAACCGATGCGGATACCATGTATTACGGTAGCCAGTTTGTTCATAAATCGACCGACCGAGGTCTGACATGGCAAATTATCAGCGGAGACATGACAACCAATAATCCCGAGTTTCAAACATTCCGCGAAAGTGGTGGTATCACTCCTGATGTAACTGCAGCGGAGAATTACACCAGCATAACGTCTATTAACCCGTCCCCGGTTGACGACAGCGTAATTTGGGTAGGGACCGACGATGGCCGAGTGCATGTAACCCGCGATGGTGGTGCCACTTGGGACAGCGTCGAAGATAATATCAGGCGTGGCCCCGAGGGTGGCTGGATTCCGATGATTGAGCCATCACTTTATGATGCCTCAGTTGCTTTCATCGCCGTTGACGATCACAGGCGGGGTGACAACAAACCTTATGTTTACCGCATGGAAAATTACGGCAAGCGCTGGCGCTCGTTAGTGACCGATGACATCACTGGCTATGCGCTGTCGGTTCGCCAGGACCATGTGGATGAAAATTTGCTGTTTGTTGGTACCGAATTTGGTCTTCATTTCAGCTCCAACGGCGGCAAGGACTGGACCAAATGGGCGGATGATGTGCCGACGGTTTCGGTGATGGATATGGCAATCCAAAAGCGTGAAAATGACTTGGTTTTGGGCACGCACGGTCGGTCAGCTTATGTGATTGACGACTATAGTGCGTTGCGCGGCTTGAGCGACGACAGCTTCAAGGAGCCGCTTAAAATTCTGTCTGTAACCCGCGGCCAGCAATATACCGCAAGCCAAACACCGTCCACGCGTTTTCCGGGCGACGGTGAGTTTCGGTCAGCCAACCAGCCTTACGGTGCCATGATTACCTTCATGGCCTCAGGCGACGACCTGAAACATCCTGACAGCGACGAACAAAAGGCCAGAATGGTCGCCAAGCGCGCGGCGCAAGGCGATGATGCGGAAAAAGACGACGACAAGAAAAAACCGTCAGACAAGGCATCGGCGGGCAAAGCAACGATTAAAATTGCCGATGTATCAGGTGAAACCATTCGCACATTTAAGGCCGATGTTCATCAGGGTATCAACCGTGTGGTTTGGAATATGCGCCAGGACGGTTTTCAGGCCGCACCTCCGGCGCAGCCAAACAAAGATGGCACGCTGCCCGCTGGTTTGGAGGTTCTTCCGGGTTCCTACAGCGTAACGGTTGAGCTGGGCGACAATTCGTCCAGCCATGAAGTACAGGTTCTCGTTGATCCGCGGACTGAGTTTAGCGCTGAGGACCAGATGAAAAACTTTAGAATGCGCAGCCATATCGCCGGGTTGAACCAGCGTGTGCAACATGCCCTGACGCGCCTGATGCATACACGCCGGGACATTGACACCCTGACGGCGCTGGTCAAATCGTCTGATGCTGATGAAGACACGCAGAAACAGCTCTCCAAACAGGCAGGGGACGCCAGGAAAGCCCTTGAGGAAATGGAAAAACAATTCCGGGTGCCACGCGATACACGGGGTATTGTTTTCCGGGGCGGTAATGCCAGTGCAATCATTGGTTTGGCCGGTGCTTACGTGGGCAGTTCACGCGGCGCACCCAATGAAGCTGCGTTGCAGCAGGTTGGCAAGGCCGAAGCCGCAGTTGACAGCTCAGTTGCTGCGCTCAACAAGCTTCTCAGCGAAGATGTGGCGGCGCTGCGTGTTGCGGCAGGCGAGGCTGGCATTGGTCTTTTGAACCAAATGCCGCTTGAGCAAGCGGATACTGAATAGACAATACGGCTTCGGCTCTGATGGGCCGAAGCCGTCTCAATAAACAGGGCACAAAGGGCGAAATTATGAAGCACACAAAATTATTGGACGCGGCAAAGATCGCGGGACTGAGCGCAGTTATGGCTATTGGCATGCTGGGGCATCCAGCAACCGCAGCCGACGAAAACCCGTTTGCGGCGCTGAAACTTCGCACAATCGGCCCGGCGCTTACATCCGGCCGAGTGTCGGATTTCGCCTTCCACAAGGGGTCCCCGCAGTCGTTCTATTTGGCGACAGCTTCCGGGAATTTGTGGAAAACCAGCAACAACGGTACCACTTGGCAGGCTCTTTTTGAAAAAGAAGGCTCTTTCGCCATCGGTTCGGTGGTTATTGACCCAAGTAACCCCGAAACCGTTTGGGTTGGTACCGGCGAGAATAACGCCCAGCGCTCGGTCGCAAATGGCGATGGGATATACAAGTCCGTTGACGGCGGAACGAGCTGGACCAACATGGGCCTGAAGGATTCGGGCCATATTAGCCAGATTTGGGTCGACCCAAAAGATAGCAATACTGTGCTTGTTGCATCACAAGGGCCGCTTTGGAATGCGGGCGGCGATCGCGGGCTTTATAAAACCACCGACGGCGGCAAAAGCTGGAACCGTATTCTGAAGATCGACGAACATACCGGCGTTAACGAATTTGTTGTTGACCCGCGCGACAGCAATAATGTTGTTGTATCGACATATCAGCGCCGCCGGCATGTTTGGGTGTTGATTAACGGTGGTCCCGGCAGCGGCATTCAACGTACAACCGACGGCGGTGCCAGCTGGCAAAAGGTGACGACCGGCCTGCCATCGAAAGATGATATGGGCCGCATTGGCCTTGCGGGTGCACCGTCTGCACCGGAAACCATTTATGCGATTATTGAGGCCAGCAATGCCGAGCGCGGCGTATACCGGTCGGATAACTTCGGTATTTCATGGGGCAAGCAATCGGGTCACATGACCACCAGCCCGCAATATTACAACGAGCTTATGGTTGACCCCAACAACGCCGAACGTGTCTATTCGATGGATACTTTCACCAATGTGTCTGATGACGGCGGCAAAAACTGGCAGCGATTGTCTTCAAAGTTCCGGCATGTGGATGACCACGCCATGTGGATCGACCCCGGCAACAGCAAGCATATGTATATCGGCGGTGACGGTGGTGCCTATGAAAGCTGGGACATGGGCACAACATGGAGGCAAATTAGAAACTTGCCGATCACACAGTTTTACCGCATTCAGCCCGACAATGCAGAGCCGTTTTATAACGTTTGCGGTGGAACCCAGGACAATAATTCACTGTGTGCCCCGTCGCGTACCCTGGATATGCACGGTGTGGGCAACGAAGACTGGACAATTATTCTGGGCGGTGACGGTTACGAGCCGCAAATCGACCCGACCGATCCCAATATAATCTATACCCAATACCAGTATGGTGGCCTGGCCCGCTATGATCGCCGCACGGGCGAGCGGGTTTATATCGCACCGCAAACAGGTTCTGGCGAAAACGCGCCAAAGTGGAACTGGAACACACCGCTGGTTATCAGTCCGCATAATTCAAAACGCATTTATTATGCGTCCGAGCGGGTGTACCGTTCAGATGACCGCGGCGATAACTGGACTACGATCAGCCCCGATCTGACCCAGAAAATAGACCGCAATACGCTTGAAGTTATGGGGCGTGTCTGGAGCGTAGATGCAATTGCGAAAAACGATTCAACCTCTAAATACGGCAGCATCATTGGCTTTAGCGAAAGTACCATCACGCCGGGTCTGTTGTATGTAGGCTCTGATGATGGATTGATCAGTGTGTCTGAGGACGGCGGAGACAACTGGCGCTCGGTGAACAGCTTCCGCGGCGTGCCGGACATGTCATTGGTGGAGGATGTACAGGCATCCATGCACGACGAAAATGTCGCTTATGCTGCAATCGACAACCACAAGCGCGGCGATTACAAGCCCTATCTGCTTAAAACTACCAACAAGGGCAAAAGCTGGCGTTTGATCAGTGGTAACCTGCCGGAAAGAGGTTCGGTTCATACAGTCGTTGAAGACCATGTGGACCCGAACCTGTTGTTCGTAGGCACGGAATACGGCCTGTTTTTTACCCAGGACGGCGGCGAGAACTGGCACCAGATGAAAGCCGGTTTCCCGACAATAGCGGTTCGTGATGTTGAAATTCAGCGCCGCGAGAATGATCTGGTGGTCGGCACATTTGGCCGCGGTGTCTATATTTTGGATGACTATTCACCGCTCAGAAGTGCTGCTGCAGACGTTGCGGCTGCTCGCGCCACATTGTTCCCGGTTAAAAACGCATGGCTGTATATTGAAGGCGACCAATACGGCAATGAACTGAAAGGAAGCCAGGGAGACGCATATTACGCCGCTGAAAACCCGCCGTTTGGTGCTGTGTTTACCTATTATTTGAACCAGTCTTACCTGCCGCAGTCAGATACGCGCCGTAAGGTCGAACGTGAAACTGAAAAGACTGGCGGCGATACGCCTTATCCGTCATGGGATGTGCTGCGCGCCGAAGACAACGAAGAAGCGCCGAAGGTGTTCATGACCATCAGTGATCGTGCCGGGAGTGTTGTGCGCCGCCTTGGGGTTAACCATACAGAAGGCCTGCATCGGGCTGCATGGGACCTGCGCCTGGACGCGCCGCAAAAGATAAGTTTGGCAAGTTCGTCAGGCTATAGCCCACCGTGGGTACGTGCACCATACGGTCCACTGGCTTTGCCTGGTGACTATACGGCATCGTTGTCTGTACGCCAAAACGGGCAGGTTACCCAATTGGGAACAGTACAGTCTTTCACCGTCAAGCCGCTGAACAACAGTCCCGAGATCACGGGTGACCGGGAAGCATTGCTAGCGTTCCAGCAGAAAACCGCCGACTTGCGGCGTGCTGTTGACGGGGCCAATGGTGTTATCGGCGAAATGCGGTCGCGCATCAGTCACCTGAATGCGGCATTGGTTCGTACCAGTGCATCAACAGAAGTACAGAAACAAACACTGAACGCAATCAACACTGAGCTTCGCATCGTCAAAACGATGATGAACGGTGACCGGACCGTTGGGTCGCGCAACGAAGCCACGCCTATGTCTATTTCGGGCAGGGTTGGCTCTATCATGTTCAGTCATTGGCGGTCACAGGCACCGGTTACCGGCGGTAACCAGAATGCATACGAGATTGCGGCCAACGAGTTTGCCGTTGCACTGGATCGGTTGCGCAGCATTGATCAGCGCTTGCATGCGTTTGAGCAGGAACTTGATCAGGCCGGGGCACCGTGGACACCGGGCCGGGTGCCAACCTGGAAGCCCGAATAGAATGTAGGAATAATGGGAAGGGCGTTCGCGCCCTTGCCAAGCCTATCGGTGAGCGCTTTCCCCGCTGAGTTTTTGTGCAAGCTCACGAGCATTGCTGAAAATAAAATCCCGAAACACCTTTAGCCGCTCGGTTGAGCGTAAATCTCTATGGGTTAATATCCAGAAGTCCGCGGCAGGTTGCGGGTCTGATAGCCGAACGAAACTTTTGTCCCCGTCCATAATCGCACAGGGCAAAAAACCAAGCCCCATCTGTTGGCGAACGCCCTCCCGCTGGATAAGCGGATTGTTGAAGTGTCCCGCCAATTTAAGATGTGGAAAGGGTGTAGATTCAATCCAAGCGGGGTGATTCTCAGGGGAACCCCATCCTAACCACCGAGCTTTGCAGAGTGGGTCGGAGAAATCGTGTTTTTCTGCATAATCCTTGTGAGCATATGCCGCTTGATGTGCTTTGCCGATGCGGCGACCGATCAAATGGTTAGCCGGTTCATTTGTGAACCGAAGAGCTATGTCGGCCTCTCGTCGATTTAGATCGTAAACCTCGAGAGAATCGTCAATTTTGAGTGTGATGTCAGGATAGAGAGTTTGAAACTCCGCGAAATAAGGCATGAGAACTGCGACCGCTACCGCGTCGGGCATGGTTACATTGATTTGCCCTTCCAGCTCGGTGTCGCGGCCAAGAACCTTCAAGCCGTATGCGTCGACCTTCTCTCTAAGCTCCTGGGATATAGGTAATAAGTCCTTACCTGCCGGAGTTAGGCGGTAACCTTCAGGTGTTCGGTCAAACAAACGGGCGGCCAGTTGCTTCTCAAGTGCTTCAATGCGTCGGGACACGGTGCTGTGGCTGACGCGCAGGCTTTTTGCGGCCGTCCGCATCGAAGGCGCTTCAGCAACGGCTAAGAATATTTTCAAATCATCCCAATTCATGACGGTGCATATATGCACCAACGCGGTTGAAATTCAATGGCTGTGAATAAATAAATTCATTGCCAAGTTAGCAGCGAACCGAAGTATCCGGTCAATTAAAACACTTAAACGAGGGGATAATCTATGACACTTCCAATTATCGCGGCACTTGCTGCCGCTTTTCTCGCTGTAATGCAGGTAATTTTGATGTTGGGTGTTGGTTTGAAAAGAGGATCGACCGGCATATCATTGGGGGATGGCGGCGATGAAGACATGCTGCGTCGTATCCGCCGTCACGGTAACTTCATTGAAAACGCGCCCATGGTTTTGATCTTGTTATCGCTACTGGGAATACTGGGTGGCGGTCAAAATATTGTGTTTGGTTTTGCCGTGCTGTTTATCGTAACGCGAATATCGCATGCTATCGCGCTGTCCAGCGCATCCGCGCCAACTGCATTCAGAGCAGTGGGCGCATTTGGCACCCTAATCAGCTTGGTCGGCACCGCTGGTGTTCTGGTGTGGCAGGTTTCCACCATGATGTAATCGACGTTCAGTGTGACCAAGTGGGCCATATGAAGTATCTCATCAATGAAAATGGCCATCAGGAAGGTTGGCGATCTCCACTCGCCAGCCTTTTTTCATATTTGTTAATCGGCTTGATCGATAATATGTTTCGATTAAATCAATTAGAGTAATGGCAATCGATACTCTAGACTTACTTTGAATTGAAAACGTCACGTATTTTAAAGGATAAATTAAATGATTTCGAATGTTCCACAGGTCACCTTCAAGACCCGGATGCGCAACGACGCTCTTGAAGGCCCTAACCCGTTTGAATGGAAAGGCGTCACGTCGGCGGATATTTTTGACGGCAAGAAGGTTGTTGTGTTTTCCTTGCCCGGGGCCTTTACGCCAACTTGTTCAACCAGCCATTTGCCGCGCTTTGAAGAACTGTACACAGACTTCAAGTCGCTCGGCGTGGATGCGGTAGTATGTATTTCCGTAAATGATGCATTCGTAATGTACCAATGGGGGCTTCAACAAGGAGCCAGGAATGTCTTTTTACTGCCCGATGGCAGCGGCGAGTTCACCAGAAAAATGGGGATGCTGGTCTGTAAGGATAACCTTGGATTTGGTATGCGTAGCTGGCGCTATTCGATGCTGGTCAATGACGGAAAGATTGAGAAGATGTTCATTGAAGATGGCTTTGAGGACAATTGCGCCACAGACCCATTTGAAGTATCCGATGCAGATACCATGTTGAACTATCTGAAATCACTATAGTTGAGCACGCTATGGCCAGCTGACCCTTCTTTGCAGGGGGGATGGTTGTCCGTTGATTACTGCGGCAACTGGAACGACCTTTTAACAGTCCCGTAGGCGATGTGAGATTCGATTGAGGCTATGCCCGGTATTTTGTGAAGATGCAGTTTCACGAACTGTTCGTAGTCTTCCAGGCTTTTGCCGACTATATGCACAAGATAGTCGGCAGAACCAGCCATCAGAAAACACTCTAAAATCATATCCAGATCACCCACATGTTTTTCAAAAATCTGGACGGTGGATTCGTCGTGCTGTTGCAGGCGTATCATGGCAAATACACTGATCGGCCAACCACATTTATTGTGGTCAACGACAGCGGTATAGTCCTGGATTATGCCTTCGCGCTCCAGTTTGCGAACCCGGCGCAGGCAGGGTGACGGTGAAAGGTTTACATTTGCAGCCAGATCATTGTTTGTGATTCGGCCATCTTTCTGCAATTCGAAGACTATTTTTCTATCAATTGTGTCCATAGTTGCACCTTTTTTGGCATATATTGCCAATATAGCTACTCAATAAGTCGAATAATGCAAGCAAATTGCGCCCAAAATTTGTTATAATTGGAACCAGTTCGAATAGTGCCGCGCGAACGACTTAGAGCCGGTAAACGAGCTTGCATTTATTTTTGGCACATATTCTTGGTGCATTCCTTGGGTGAGAGATTTAACGATGGGCAAAAGTGGGAAACTAGATAAAGAAGCCGGGTTCGCGACGCGTGCGATACATCAAGGGCACCGGGCTGCAGACCATCACGGGGCGCTCAATCCGCCTGTCTATATGTCGTCAACCTTTGCTTTTGAAACAGCAGAAGAGGGTGGCGATATTTTTGCCGGTGAAAAAGAAGGGTATTTTTACTCTCGAATTTCCAATCCAACCCTCGCGCTGCTTGAAACGCGCCTGGCAGACCTTGAAGGCGGTGAAGCGGCGGTTTCAGCGTCGTCGGGCATGGGGGCCATATGCTCCACGATTTGGACATTGGTTGCCCCCGGAGACGAGATAATCACAGACGGTACCCTTTATGGCTGTACATTCTCTTTCTTTCGGGAATCGCTGCGCAAATTTGGTATCATCGTCACCCATGTGGACTTAACCGAACCAGCTAACCTGGTTGAGGCGATCAGCGACAAAACCAAAGTGGTCTACTTCGAAACACCGGCCAATCCGAATATGCGGATTGTTGATATTAAAGAAATCAGCAAAATTGCCCACACCACCGGTGCAACTGTTGTGGTTGATAACACCTACAGCACGCCCTATTTGCAGCAACCGTTGTCGCTCGGGGCGGATTTGGTGGTTCATTCCGCAACAAAATATCTGGGTGGCCACGGAGACCTGGTTGCTGGCGCGGTAGTTGGTTCAGCCGACATAATCCAGCAAATTCGCCTTGTTGGCCTTAAGGACATGACAGGTGCCGTGCTGTCAGCCCAGGACGCAAACCTGATCCTGCGCGGCATCAAGACGCTGGAGTTGCGGATGGAGCGCCACTGTGACAGCGCAGAGAAAGTGGCAGCCTACCTTGAAAGCCACCCACGGGTCACCAAAGTTTATTATCCCGGGTTGGAAAGTTTCCCTCAGCATGCAGTTGCCAAGAAGCAGATGGCGCGATTTGGCGGTATGGTGCCGTTCGAAATTGAAGGTGGTATTCTTGCTGCAAAGAAACTGTTGAATGCACTGGATTTGATAACCATCGCAGTCAGTTTAGGCGATGCAGAAACGCTTATTCAACACCCGGCTAGTATGACACATTCAACCTACAGCCCGGAAGAATTGGCCAAATATCATATCAGCGAAGGCCTGGTTCGCCTGTCGGTCGGCCTGGAGCAAGTGGATGATATTTTGGCGGATTTGGAGCATGCCTTTGAAGCCGCTTACGGTCCACGTTCTGGAGCCATCGCAGCGGAGTAAGCGCAAAGTCAGCTTAGGGGTGGAAAGCCCGTGCGGTTACGGTGTGAGAAACTTGGTTTTTTCTTCGTCGCGCAGAAGAAATTTAAGCCATTCCAGCAGGTTAGCATTTCGGGCGTAAGCGCGCAGTGCGCTCCGGTTTTGGCGGTAGGCCCGCTCAATGTCTGCAAGAAGGGCCTCGCGGTCGTCGGGTTCCATAACCCGGTACACAAGCGTCCCAACACGAATGCGGTCGTAAAACAGGAATGTGTCGTATTCTGCCAGGCTTCTGGCTGTGCGCCATGCATTCAATGCCTCAATCTCATTGCCCGGCACAAAACCCGCCAGTCCTGCCAATCGCTGCCACGCAAACGCGTTCATTGGCGCAAGTTCAATACCCGAGCGAAGTGATGCCAGAGCCTTGTTGAGATTTTCCGGGTTTGCTTCCAAAGCAACATAGGCCGCACCCAAGTCCGTCATGGCTTTGGCGCTGTTGGTTAGCATTACCGCCTGTTCGCGGCTTTCAATCAGCGTTTCGATTTCGGTGCTCGCAAGCTGTTTTCCTGCGCTAATATCCCGGTAGACCGGCTCGCCGGTGGCCATCCAGACGGCGGCCAGGAAATTGGGAACCCCGAACCACAGCAGGGTCAAGGCCGCAGCAGCGAGAATGATATTGCGGATGTTCAACATACGGTTCCGATCAGATTGTCAGCCGAGAAAATGTTTTTTTGGCTTAACCACTATAAGAATGGGCTGTTAGTCATCCAAAAATCAAGACTTCAGTGCTATTTTCTGCAACTCAAAATGGATTTTGGGATGTAAACTATCCATTTTGCAAAGATTTTTGTGGAACTTGACGACATAACTCAGTGATTTCAATGCATGCCAAAGTGGATTAGGCTGGTTTTCCTTAGCAACACAGGCTCGTATCAAAGCAGGAATTTTTGTGTTTTCCCAAATAAGCTCCCGGATAGGCTCCCAGGTCAGATTGCCAGTTCTTTTGGCCCCAATGATGGTTCTGCTTTCCGGTGTTTTGGCCAGCCTGACAGACCCAGTTGGTTTTCTGGCTAGCGTCACCGCAGCAAACAACTGGATTTTGAAATATTTCTCAATCGGTTTTAATTTGGGCAGCTTCGCTTTTGTGCTCACGCTGGTGTGGGTTTGGTTCTCCCCGCTTGGCAAAGTCAGGATTGGCGGCGCGGATGCAATACCCATTTTGGCAAAATGGAATTGGTTCGCGGTAACCCTGTGTACAACGATCGCAATTGGCATCCTGTTTTGGGCAACGGCAGAACCGCTGTATCATTTTCATGAACCACCCGGCCTGGGCGACATTGAGCCCGCGTCTGACGTGGCGCGGCGCTTTGCCATGTCGTCGTTGTTCATGCATTGGTCGATTACGCCTTATGCAATATATACGGTACCCAGTCTGGCCTTCGCCTTGGCCTATTATAACCTGAACAAAAGCTATTCACTTTCCGGCCCCATATCGGTGGTTTTTTCTGGTATTGAGAACAACAGAACCAAAGACATTATTGATGCAGTGGCACTATTTTCGCTGGTTGCGGGTATTTCGGCCAGCCTGGGTGTGGGTATCCTTTCCATATCCAGCGGGCTGGCTCCCTATCTGGGCGTTTCCGCCAAAGGGTTTCTGCTGGCGTTTGTTGCCTTTTCCATCGTTGCTGCCTTTATGATCTCGTCCATTTCCGGCTTGATGCATGGTATTCGGATATTGTCGGACTGGAACGTGCGTTTCTTTTTCGTCTTATGTGCATTTCTGATAGTTGTCGGGCCGACCGGCGACATCTTTGCATTCGGCCTTCAGGGGCTCGGCGACTACGCGGTCGAGTTTCTTCCCCGGTCTGTGGGGGCAGGGGCGACGGCTGACAAAGCATGGTCCAGTTCCTGGACAACCTTCTATTGGGCCAACTGGTTGGCGTGGGCACCGGTCACTGCCATGTTTTTGGGGCGTATCGCGCGCGGCTATACGGTGCGTCAGTTCATTCTGTTTAATTTAATTTTACCGTCGTCCTTTGCAGTGGTCTGGATGTCCATTTTCGGGGCCAGCGCTATCGGAATTGACCAGCCAAGCGGTGAATTATATGCCGTGTTGCAATCGCAAGGGCCGGAAGCAGTTATATACCAACTGTTTGCCAATCTGCCACTGTCTGCCTTCTGGTCGATTGGGTTTGTTCTTTTGTCGTTTATTTGTTTTGTCACCGCCGCGGACAGCAACACCGAGGCGATAGCCAGTATTTGCAGCAAGTCAGATGATCACCCCACTATCGAGCAGGAAGAACACAGACCTGCAACCTTTCGCCTGAAGGTTTTATGGGCCAGCCTTATCGGCTTTACTTCTTGGGTAATGGTTACTTTTTCGGGCGTTGACGGTGTGCGTATGTTGTCGAATTTGGGTGGTTTGCCCGCACTGTTTATCGTATTAGCGATGAATGCGGCGCTCATTCGCATGGGGACCAAACATATCCAGCGCATCGGAGGATAGCGAACGGGTGATCAGCGCCCCGGTGGACAGAATGAAGGCTCTGGTTAACGACCCTACGCGAAACGCTTGGGGTAAATGGCACCAATTCATCAGTGTCCTTGCCGCAACTTCCAACTCGGGGCAGGGCTTGTGGTTCCAGTTTTGAGTTTGGTGTGGATTTGATCCTATCTTGATAAAGCGACGTGTCTGCAAACAGAGCGGGAGCCTGGCAGGCAGTCAACCAGGTTGAGTGCGGTTTGATCTGTGTCCCTGGTTGGTTTTTGCCTGTTAATGCAAACATCACCACTTATCTATTTGAAAATAAATAATAAAAATTTAAACTCCGCTCTAGTATGCGCTTTCTAACTTTCCTCTGTAGAGTTCAAATCATGGTTACACAGCCACCGGCAAACAGGCCTCAGGTTGAGGCAGCCGATTGGTCAAATTTAAAACGCTACATTGAAAGGAAATTATTATGTCTATCTTGGAAAACATTCAAAATTCAACTGCCGTTCGCAACTACCGTCAGGGTTACCTGGTATGGCTCGGCGCTCACAAAGCAGCTTTCGAACTTGCTCAGGGTGGTTTCGAGAAATTGGTAAACAGCCGTGAAGACCTGGTTGAAGACCTGGTTCAAAAAGGCGCTGCGATGGAAGAAACTGTTCAGAGCAACGTTAACAGCTTTTTCGGCCGTTCATAAAGACCTGGCCCGGTTGGGAGAGAAATTTCAGCGATTAGTATGCGCTTTCTAATTTTTCTCCCTACATTCCAATTCAAGGTTAACGAGCAAACGATAATCCCCCCGAGAAATCGGTGTCGCTAGCTCAAAAAATTACACCGCAAACGCGGCAAATATGAAGGTATTTAACATGGCTATCATGACTGAAATTCAGAATTCACAAGTTGTTCGCGCTTACCGTCAGGGCTGGCTCGCATGGCTCGGTGCTCACAAAACTGCTTTTGATTACGCTCAGGATGGTGTTAGCAAGCTGGTAAATGGCCGCGAAGAATTGGTTGAAGAACTTGTTCAAAAAGGCGAAGAAGTTGAAGGCATGGCGCAGGGTAACATCGACAAGGTTCGCGGTTACGTAGAGCCTCGCATCAACGAAGCAACGGCTCGTTTCAACGAAGTTAGCGAAAAAGTTTCCGACGTTCGCAACAAAGTAATCAGCCGCGTATCTGCTGAATCAACTGACCGCGTTGAAGAGCTGTCTGCTGAAGTTGCCAAGCTTGCTAAATCAGTGACTGCACTGAGCCGCAAAGTTAACACTGTTGCAAAGCCAGCTGCAAAAAAGGCTGCTGTTAAGCGCCCGGTCGTAAAAACAACAGGCGCAAAAACAACAGTTGCAAAAAAAGTAGTCGCAAAGAAGCCAGTAGCTAAGAAAGCTGCACCTAAGGTTGCTGCGAAAACTGCCGCTAAAGCTGCTCCAGTTGTTGAAGCTCCTAAAGCTTCAGACACAAAAGCAGCAGCATAAAGAATTATTAGTCCTTCGGGTCTAATACGGCTGACAGGCTTGGTCCCTCCCTTTCCCCCTTGAGTCTGGCCTGTCAGCCATTTCCCTCCAAAAAGCAATAATGGCTTTTTCACTACAAGCGGCTTCGGCCGCTTTGTTTTTTGACACTGTTTTTTCTGGCACTTCGACCCGAACTTCTTCACAATGATCGACGTGTTGACCGCCCTGAGCTTTGTGAAGTCTCAAAAAGGCCGGTGACAGCAAGTTTTTAAGGGGAACTGGTATGGCGCGCTCAAAGAAGTCCATCGGCGAAACGGCCGCTGAAACAACCACCGCATTTAGCCCTATTGTCGGGGTACATCGCTCTGAATTGGTGAAGTCGCTTGGCGTTGTCTTGAAGCAAGCCGCACTCAACCCGGCCACTTTCGGGCAACATTTTCTCAGTTACGGCAAAGACATGGTCGATATCGTTAAAGGCGATTCCGAATATGCTCCCCACGCGAAAGACCGCCGCTTTCAAGACAAAGCCTGGACCTATAATCCTTTGTACCGTCGGGGCATGCAGTCGTGGATGGCAATGAAGGAAAACCTTAATAACTGGCTCGAAGACACCGAAATTGATGATGGTGATCGCGCGCGAGCGCATTTTATCCTTGAGACCGTTACTGATACCCTTGCGCCAACAAATACACTTGTTGGCAATCCTGCAGCGATGAAGCGCTTGTATGAAACGGGCGGCAAATCGATCGTTGCTGGATTAAAAAATGCCTATGACGACATGGTTAACGGCATCGGTATCCCATCTCAAGTGGACGCGCGGCCTTTTAAAGTTGGCGAAAATCTGGCGACAACGCCGGGCTCAGTGGTTTTCAGGAACGAAGTTCTTGAAGTTATTCAGTACAAACCGTCAACCGACACGGTGTATGAAATACCGCTTATGGTGATCCCGCCGCAGATCAATAAATTTTATGCCTCTGACCTTACCCCAGACAAAAGCCTGTTCCGTTTTCTTGTGTCTCAAGGCATTCAGCTATTCGCTATCAGCTGGCGCAACCCGGGTGTTGAACAAGCTCATTGGCACCTGGAGACATATATTGACGCGGCGATTGAGGCGATGGACGCGGTGATGAAGGTCACGCGCTCCAAAAAAATCAATGTGTCTGGTGCATGCTCCGGCGGCATCACAACAGCAACTATTTTGAGCCACCTTGCGGCAATGGGCGATGACCGTGTCAACAGCTCAACCTTTCAGGTTTGTGTGCTGGACCCGCGGCAGGAAGACAGTGAAGTTGGCGCGCTGGTGTCGGAACAGACATTGGAGATGGCGCGGACCAGATCAGCTCAAAAGGGAATTCTTTCGGGCGATGATCTTTCGAGAACTTTCGCATGGATGCGGCCAAATGATCTGATCTGGAATTACGTAGTAAATAATTACTTGCTGGGTGATGCGCCGCCAGCGTTTGACATTTTATTCTGGAACAATGACACAACAAACCTGCCCGCAGGGCTGCATTCGGATTTCCTGGACAGCTATCTAACCGCGCCTTTTGCTAATCCTGGAACAGTTGACTTTAAAGGTAAAAAACTGGATTTGAGTAAAGTAGACCATGACAGCTACATTGTTGCCGGTGTGACCGATCACATTACGCCCTGGCGCGCCTGCTACAGGACCACAAAGCTGCTAGGCGGAAATAATGAGTTTGTCGTTTCAAACAGCGGCCATATTCAATCGCTGCTAAACCCACCCGGCAACCCCAAGGCTAAATATTTTTACAATCCGGCTAGTATGGATGGTAGCGCCGACGACTGGATGGCGGCAGCGGAACTACGTGACGGTTCCTGGTGGACACCGTGGGCAGGATGGCTGAAGTCGCGTTCGGGTAAGGAAAAAGCCGCTCCGAGCCGGATGGGCAACACAAAATACAAGCCGCTGGCTGACGCGCCCGGCGAATATGTATTTGGATAAGTGTCAATCAGCCTTATCTGAATACAATGGGACGATATCCTCGTATGAGTGTGGGACTCAGGGGAGGACTCTGCAGGCGGATGTAACGCGCCAGTTGATTACGGGAGAGAGTGAAAATGGCGACTATTCAGCCAGATATCCAATTGCTCGACGTTGGTGGGCAAAAGCTGCGTACCGCGGTATGGCGCGGTAAGGGCACGGCGCGCCCGCTGTTGTTTTTCAACGGTATCGGCGCAAACCTGGAAATGGTTGCACCGCTGGGCGAGATGATGAGCGCGCGCTCAGACGTGATAGTCTTTGATATGCCAGGAACCGGTGGTTCACCTGCGGCAACAATACCCTATCGTCCGGGCAAAATTGGCAAATGGACGATGAACATACTGGACCAATTGGGATACGCCGACATTGATGTGATGGGTGTTTCATGGGGCGGCGCGGTAGCGCAGCAATTTGCACGTGATTATCCTGATCGTGTTCGCTCGCTGGTGCTGCTGGCGACAAGTGCGGGTATGGTTATGGTGCCTGGCAATTTTAGCGCGCTTAGGCGTATGGCCAACCCCAAACGTTATACTGATCCAAGTTATATGTTGAAGAATTTCGAGACCCTATACGGCGACGCGGCTGACCAACATGCGGTTAAGCACAAGAACCGGATCAAAGCGCCTTCAAAGCAGGGTTATGCCTATCAGTTGTTGGCAATGCTTGGCTGGACCAGCATATATTTCCTGCCGTTCTTGAAACAGCCCACGCTGATCATGTCCGGTGACCGCGATCATATCGTTCCGCTGGCCAATGCAAGAATATTAAAGGCGGCGATTCCCCGATCAGATTTAAAAATTGTCAAAGGCGGCGGCCATCTGTTTGCTGTTTCCAGGGCGCACCAAGTTGTTCCCATTATTTCGCGGTTCCTTGACGACCACGCCGACGATTATTTGGTGGGCGCGGCCTACTCCACGTGAGCCCCCGGCACAAGAACACGACTAAAAGGAGCATGATATGAGTGATAAATCGAAAAAAGACATGGATATTGCCCGGAAGATCTGGCTGGCGGGCATCGGTGCTTATGGCCGTGCTGTCGACGATGCAACAGAGGCATACGCCAAAGTAGGTAAGGAAACGACGAAGATATTCGAAGATTTGGTTGGCAAGGGCGCTGAACTTGAGGGAGCCGTGGCAACGGTTGCTAAAAGTGTAGTTCCTGAAATGACACAAAAGCACCGGGCCCAGGTGGAAGACCGCATGGAGCGCATGAAAGCAGCACTTGGTATGGGTGAAGTTGCTGCAGACCAGCAGGAACATATTGAAAGTATCGAAGCTCGGTTGGACGTAATTGAGGAAAAAATCGACGCCGTTTTGGCGGCAGTTGTAAAACCAAAAGCCGCGCCGCGACGAGCCCGCGCCAAAAAACCCGCTGCAAAAAAATAAAACGAAGGGCGGTAAACCCGCCGCCCGCCGCACCGCATTCATTGTAATAACGGTGGGATTGCGACATGAAAACCAAAGACAGGATTCTCCAGTATAGTCTGCAGCTCTTCAACGAGGAGGGCGAGCAAAATGTGACACCTGTTGATATCGCCAATGTTCTGGAGATAAGCCCGGGCAATCTCTACTATCATTTTAAGGGCAAGGACCCGATCATCCACCAGCTGTTTGTGGATTTTGAAGAAGAATTCAAAATGGTGTTGAGCGCACCGATTACCAAACCACTGGAGCTGTCTGATAACTGGGTTTATTTTTACATTCTGTTCGAGGAAATTGCCGATTTTCGGTTTTTTTACCGTAACCTGCAGTCAATTCTGGAACGGTATCCTGATCTTGAGGGGCGCTTCAGGCGGCTGGTGAAACTCAAAATCAAGGCAATGGCATCTATAATCAAAACTCTCAACGACACCGGGTTTATCGACATTTCAAACATTGAAGCAGGGCAAATGGCGGAACGTTTCGCGCTGCAACTGACTTATTGGCCAACGTACCAAACCCTGCTGGATGCTGGTGTTTCAACGCCGGTTTCCATTCACCGCGGTGTTTTTGGCCTTATCAGCCAGCTGACACCTTATGTAGTTGAGGGTGCAGATGAATTTTTGGCGCTACTGACCCAATTCCGCGATAAAATGTTGAAAAACAGCGGCTGAACGCTATTGATTTCGGCTACTTTTGGGCGGTTTGAACCCAATATTTAGTTGTTTCAGTAATAATATTACCTAAATGTGCCTAAATGATGGGCAATAGTGTCTTTTTTAGTCATTTTTGAGAATGTTTGTTTGACGCCCACCAGAGGGGCTGCCATTCTGTTGCAGAAATGTGACCGGGGAGGGTCCGTTGACTGAAATGGCTAGGAGAAATATGTGTTGAATTTGTCTGGAAGGGTAAAAGCGCCTTCACCAATCTTAATGATGATGGAAGGTAGAGCCCTTTTTGAATTAGGTGCTTTCGCAGCATCGTCAGCATTGTTTAAGCGAATGCCACGGGGTGATGGTCATCCCGTTCTTGTGCTTCCCGGACTTGGTGCCTCTGATGGGTCAACTAAACCACTTCGGTCGTTTCTGGATGATCGTGGTTATGCGCCGTACGGCTGGAACCAGGGCCGAAATTTGGGCCTGCGCGATGATACTCTGCAGGGCATGCTCGACCGAATTGACGAAATTTGGGGTATGCACCAACAGAAAATCAGCCTGGTCGGCTGGAGCCTTGGCGGCATATATGCTCGCGAGCTGGCTAAAATGAGACCAGAGCAAGTCCGCTCGGTTATTACGCTCGGCAGTCCGCATTCGGGAAGTCCCAAGAACTCTAACGCCTGGCGCTTTTATGAGTTTGTTGCAGGTCACTCGGTAGAAAAGCCACCGATTGAAACCAGAATGCACAAAGCGCCGCCGGTGCCGACCACATCAATCTACACAAAAACGGACGGTGTTGTTGCCTGGCAAAATTGTCACCAGGAGAAACCTGTTTGCAAGGTGAAAGCCAAGCAGACCGAAAATATCCGGGTTGCGGGCAGTCATTGTGGATTGGGCTTTAATCCAAGTGTTCTATATGTGGTTGCGGACCGCTTGGCGCAACGTGAAGGGAACTGGCGGCCATTTAGCAATGTTGGCTCAAGAAAAGCATTTTTCCGCACACCGGGCCTTGATGCGGTTGTGCCTTCCTAACGGTATTTTAACGAAAAAATCGCAGATATTATGAAAAGAAGGCCTGTATGGGCCTTCTTTTTTGCTTTTTATTGATGCCGTTTCTTCTTTATGTCGGTTTAGGGCGAATTTTCTAATTTTCTCTGCATAATAGGGCGAAGATAGGGAGACGCGGCAACCAGTCGCGGTTTAAATAGGAAAATGTAAGCATAATAGCTTGCTGTGGCATTGAAGGTTATGCCGCCGATGAATAGGGGACGATCATGCATAAACTTACAGGAATGGACGCAACTTTTCTTTATATGGAGACTGATGAAACACCGATGCATGTTTCGGGCTTGCTGATCTGTGAACCTCCTGAAGAAGGTGTAAATCCCTATGAGGCGTTGAAGTCGCAGATCGCCGCGCGAGCGCATGAGATTCCTTCATTCCACCGCAAGCTGATGCCAACACCCTTTTATGTAGATCACCCCGTTTGGGTAACGGCAGAAACCGTTGATCTTGATTATCATATTAAACACGCCCGTTTGCCTGCCCCCGGAAACGTGGAGCAGCTGCGTGAAATTATTCAGGGCCTGCATTCGCTGACGCTCGACCGTGATCGCCCACTGTGGCAGTTTTATATCATCGAGGGCGTGGAGGATGCGGCCTTTGGCTTGAAAAAGGGCAGCTTCGCCCTCTATACCAAAAGCCACCATGCCAGCATTGATGGCGGTGCAGGCATTGCTGTGCTGGATATTATATCTGACCGTGAGCCAACGCCGCGGCCACCACTGCCGAAAAACAAGATTCGCCTTTATGCAGAAAAACCGGGAGCGTTTGAACTTCTCGGCAGTTCATATGGGCGCTTCTTGCAGCAGCAGGTTGATTTTGTAAAATCCGTGCCTGATTTGGTTAAGGCCGCTGGCAGCTTCGCCAAAGTTGCGTCCGAAGATATAAGCGCGGTTATGAAAAACATGAAGCCTGCGCCCAAAACCCGGTTTAATGTTCGTATTCAGAAGCAGCGGGCGTACGGTGCCCAGTCATTGATGCTGGCAGACGTTATTGCGCTGGCAAAACGGACCAGCACAACGCTTAACGACGTTGTTTTGTCTATTTGCGGCGGAGCGCTCCGGCGGTATCTGGAAACCCACAAGGAACTACCTGAAGAATCGCTAGTTGCAGCGGTGCCGGTCTCTCTGCGGGAATTGGGCGACGCCTCCAATACCAACCAGGTTGCCGGTATGACCTGCGGTTTGGCGACCGATATTGCTGACCCGATTAAACGCTTGCGTGCAGTCAATGAGAACGCCAAGGGTGCGAAGAAGCAGCTGGCGACGGTTAAAGATATTTTCCCGACGGATTATTCTTTCTTTGGCGCGCCTATTCTTGTGTCTGCTATGGCACAGCTTACCAGTCGCACAGATATCGTGAATTACATGCCGTCGCCGATTAATGTTACGATTTCCAATGTGCCCGGTCCGCGGCGCCATGTGTATTTCGCAGGCAGCAGGGTTGTGGCGAATTTCCCGGTGTCCATCGCGACCCATGGCTGCGCCCTGAATATTACGTTACAGAGTTATGTTGACCGCCTTGATTTTGGCTTGATTGCCTGCAAAATTGCTGTTCCGGATGTACAAGACATCGCAGACTATATCGTTGAAGAGTTTGAAATTTTGCAAAAAGCCGCTGAAAAGCTTCCTATGCCAGCGGCGAAGGCAAAAACGTCATCCGTCAAGGCATCAACGGCAAAAGCAGCTGCCGCCCAAAAAGCAGCTGCGCCCAGCAAGCTGTCGCCTGCTACGACACCTGTAAAACCGGTGGCCGCAGCGCCCGCAAAATCACCCGTAAAGAAGGCAGTTGTTAAAAAGACAGCTGCAAGCAAAGCAAACGGCAAGAAACCCGCGGTTCGCAAAGCAACTATCCGCAAGGCAACATTGACCTCGCGCGGGCCTAAAGCCTAATCGAGTGATTTCGCCGCGAAGTAGCGGCGTTTTTTAAAATCAAAATGGGGGCAGGTTTGTCTCCATTTTTTGCGTGGCGACGGGCACCGGTTTCAGGAGTGTGTTTTTTCCTGAAGCAGGCCACTTAGATAATAACGTGTCGTTGTGGCAACCATTTCGTTGGTGTCGATGGTTGGCGTAAGATGCTCGAATTTCTGGTCAATCAGCAAAAATGCCGTGCCGTGAACTATTGACCACATAGGCGTGGCGACGGCGAGGGTTTCTCCCACATCCAGGCCATGATTGTCGAGGAATTTTGCCACACCCTTAAGCAGGATTGAAAAGCAGGCGATGCCTTGATTGGGAGGGTTTTCCGCCATTGTTTTGGGCATCACATCGGGACTATCAATATCGAGCAGATCAATTATGCCTGCCGAACCTGCGCCCGCCTGATGTTGTTGAAAGAGCGCCTCTACATTGAGGCCAGGGGGTGTCCCGTGATTGTCGCACATCAACCTAAAAAGCGCCGGGTTTTTGGCGGCGAACCGTACATATGCCTGACCCTGAGCAGTGATTGACTGTAATGTGCCAGGCTCCAGACCTTGGCTCGCCACTTTCATGTCAGCGGCCATCATCTGAAAGGCTCTTTCCGTCACTTCATGAAGCAACTCAGACTTGTCAGTGAAATGCCGGTAAGGTGCGGCAACGCTTACGCCTGCGATCCGGCTGGCGTCTTTCAACGTAAAAGCATCAGCGCCCACCTTTGCGACCAGATCAACCGACGCATCAATTAGCGCGGTTCGCAAGTCGCCGTGATGGTAGGGCGTTGTTTTTTGGTTTGTTGCAGGCTCAAGCGTCATCAATGTCTGCTTCTTGGGTTTCTGTTCGACAATGAATAGTAAATATGTCGGTACGTGGGTTGAAATGTTAGTTGTCATAACATATGTAAGTTCGACTAACATAAAGATCAAGGCTTGCATGCAAAAGTGCAGCTGTAAAAAAGAACAAAGCTGGCGAATATCAGCGAGGCAATGCGGATACTAAAATGGAAAAAGACACAGCAGTTGTTATTTCAAAAGCAAGCCTAAGGCGAGCGTTATACCTGTTAGGCATATTTGGTTTTGTAATTTTGGCGACATACGGCCTTTATATGCGGGCTGCATCTGGCCAAATTACCAATGTTCGGTTGTTGCCGGTTGCAACTCAGGAAATTGGCCGTGCGGATAGCTATCAGGTTCGCGAATTTTATACCGGACGCGTTGAAGCGCGACAGATTGTCAATCTGGCTTTTGAGCGTGCAGGCAAGGTGGCTGAAATCCTCGTCGATGAAGGTGACGTGGTCAATCAAGGCGCTGTAATTGCCCGTTTGGACACCGCATTGTTGGAAGCGAGCCGCGATCAGACCGCCGCATCAGTTCAACGAATTTTGACTCAGGTAGAGCTGGCACAGCTGACAACAAAACGACAAAAGGGCCTTTTTGAACAAGGGCATAGCAGCGAGCAAAGATATGATGACGCGCGTCTGAATTTACAGTCGTTGCAGGCACAATTGCTGGAAACGCAGGCGGTGCTGCAATCAATAAATATCAACATCGAAAAATCGACACTTGTCGCGCCCTTTGATGCACAAGTTGGTTCCAGAAACGCTGATACCGGTAGTGTACGCGACGCGGGAATGGCTATTGTGACGCTGCTGGAAACATCAAATCAGCAGGCGCGTATAAGCCTGCCCACAAAACGCATGGCGGTGTTAAAACAGCTGGAAACAGTTCAGCTTTCTTATCAGGGCCAACAGGTTGCTGCACAAATCGCTTCGGTTCGCGCAGATGTTAATCAAGCCACCCGAACTCAGGACGTGTTGCTGAATATACAGTCTGCTACGCCGATAGCCTTCGGAGAGTTGGTTGAGCTGGAGCTGGTGGATAATCGTTATCACACTGGCTACTGGGTTCCGGTGGAAGCATTGGTTGAGGGCAAAAAAGGCCTGTGGAATGTCTTTTCTGTTGTGCAGGACAGCAATGGAAGTCTGGTTACACGGCGTTCGGTGGAGGTTATCCACGCAGAAACCAGCCGGGTTTACGTCACCGCTGATTTGGGTAACCTCGCTACGCTGGTTAGCGCTGGCACTCACCGGGTTGTTCCCGGTCAATATATTGCACCCGTGACAAGGGAAAACTGATCATGTTGACCTTGTTTTATCGGGAGTGGCGGGTTTTTGCGCTAACGATTGGTATCATCGTTGTTACCGGTCTTACTGCAATCAGCACAATTGGCCGTCAGGAAGACCCGACAATTACCAATCTTTTCACCACGATTACTACGCCGTTTCCGGGCGCTAGCCCGGCGCGGGTGGAAAGCCTGGTTACTGAAAAAATAGAAGAAGAGCTCAAAAAGATCGCGGAAATCGAGGAGATCGTTTCGGTTTCACGTGAAGGCTTTTCGCTGGTTTTCGTCGAACTATCACAGTTTTTGGACGATGAGCAGCTCGAGGCGACTTGGTCAGAGATACGCGATGCTTTGTCAGATGCTGGCCGTAATTTCCCCGCCGGTGTGCCGGATCCCAAGTTTGATAATGACAAATTCGGTGCCTACACCACTATCAGTGTGCTCAAACCCCGTGATTCCGGATATGTGGAATCGTCCCAGTTGCAGCGCTATGCAGAATTGCTGCGTGACCAGTTAAGGCAGCTGCCGGGCGCGCGGCTGGTGCGCCTGTTCGGCGAGCAAGTGGAAGAAGTGCTTGTCACGGTTGACGCGCGCCGGCTGACCAATCTGGGGCTAACACCCACAGCGGTTGTTAACAGCATCCAGCGCGCAGACGCAAAGGTGCGAGCGGGGCAGCTTCGCGGTGATGAGAATAATTATTTGCTGGAAGTAGCGGGCGAGATCAAGTCGGTTGAGCGCATCCGGCGTATTCCACTGGTTACAGAGGCGGGCGGTGCGGTTGTACGTGTCGGCGATGTTGCAACCGTGGAACGCGCGGTTGTTCAGCCGGTCAACAGCGTGGGTTACATTGACGGAAAACCTGCAATATTGGTTGGTGCGACGATGGAGGAGGGCCTGCAGGTTGATACCTGGGTCGATACTATTCGCCAGGAAACCAGTGAGTTTGAACAGACTTTGCCCGCTGATATTGAGCACAGCATTCTGTTTGACCAAAGCCAATATACCATTGACCGCTTGAGCGGTTTGGCAGTGAATATTCTGATTGGGTCAGGGCTGGTTATACTGGTGCTGTTTTTCACCCTGGGTTGGCGCGGTGCATTCATTGTTGCGTGTATCCTGCCGCTGACCACCATGCTTTCGATCACCGTTCTTCAGTATGCAGGCGTGCCTATTCACCAGATGTCCGTCACCGGCCTTATCGTTGCGCTCGGGTTACTGGTAGATGCAGCTATTGTCATGACAGATGATATTCGCAGGCGTTTGATTAACGCAGTGCCGCGGCTGCAGTCGGTTGAACAGGCCGTTAAACGGCTGGCAGGGCCGCTGCTGGCATCGACAGTTACGACCGTATTGGCCTTTATGCCGATGGCATTGCTACCCGGGCCTGCGGGTGATTTTGTCGGATCGATTGCTATTGCGGTGATTGTAATGCTGATTGCATCTTTTTTGCTGGCGTTGACGGTTACGCCGGCGCTTGCGGGCTGGTTGCTTCCTGCAAAAGGCGAGGGCAAATCCCATGCGTGGTATGCGCGCGGCATGCAGTCGGGCAGGGTGGGCGAAATGTTTAACCGCTCGGTCGGTTGGGCAATTTCCAATCGCAGTGTCGCGCTGTTTGGGGTGCTGGCGCTGCCTATTATTGGTTTGTTGTCTTTTCCAACCCTGACGTCGCAGTTTTTCCCCGGTGTTGAACGGGATCAGTTTCATATCCAAATGAAGCTGGATGGCAATGCCGCGATTTCAGAAACTCAGTCCGTTACCAGACGAGCCGATGTCCTGATCAAGTCAAGGCCAGAGATTACATCGGTTACCTGGCTTGTCGGTGAGAGCGCCCCTAGTTTTTATTACAATATGACCAGTAATCAGGACAGGGTTGCCAGTTTTGCTGAGGCTTTGGTGACAACATCGTCCGAGCAAGCGACGCGCGACGTTATACCGGAATTACAGACCCTGCTAGACCGGGAACTCCCTGAATCGCAAACGCTAGTCAAAGGTTTAATTCAAGGACCGCCGGTTAATGCGCCTGTGGAAATATTGGTGGTAGGACCAGATGTGCAGGTGCTGCGTGATATCGGCGAACAGGTGCGTGCTCGCATGAGCAGGGTACCGTTTGTGGAACATACCCGCGCCACTTTTATGGGCGGCAGTCCCAAGCTAGTTTTCACCGCCAATGAAGATCAGGTCAATATGTCCGGTTTAACGCTGACAGCCGTGTCTCAGCACCTTGAGGCAGCCCTTGAAGGGGTTTCAGGCGGTTCGCTGCTGGAGGACACTGAAGAGCTTCCTGTGCGCGTGCGTTATGAAGATGACTGGCGACAGTCGCTTGATCGCCTTCGGTCAATCGACATTCCAGTCGGGGCTCCGGGGTCTGGTCAATATAGCGCTGTTCCACTAACAGCACTTGGCACCATCACGGTTCAACCGTCTGAAAGCCAGATAAACCGTGAAAACGGTGAGCGTACCAACACCATCCAGGCCTTTACCCCTAACGGAATTTTACCTGCGGTGGCATTGAAGGCGGTGCAGGAAGAATTGGTGCGCGACCCGGTGATTGTGCCAGCAGGATATAATTTTGACGTGGGCGGCGATTCAGACGAACGGGATAGCACGGTCAATAACCTGATGGCACCTATCGGGCTGATAATTGTGTTGACCATTGCGACAATCGTTTTGACGTTCAATCGGTTTAAACTCTCAATGATCACGGGACTGGTCGCGGTCCTGTCCATGTGTATGAGCCTGTTGGCGCTTGAGATCTTTGCCTATCCTTTTGGTATCAATGCGTTGATCGGTGTGATTGGCTCTATCGGTGTTTCGATTAATGCTGCGATCATTATTTTGACTGCGCTTCAGCAAGACAGTGAGGCGATGGCTGGTAATCTGGCGCGTATTCAGGAAATTGTTATGGAATCCAGCCGTCACATTATCTCGACGACGACCACGACATTTGGAGGATTCCTGCCGTTGATTATCGAAGGCGGCGGGTTTTGGCCCCCGTTCGCTATGTCAATTGCAGGCGGCGTTTTGTTATCCACAACTATTTCGCTGTATTTTACACCTGTTGTGTTCACGATGACAGTTGCAGGCAGGGAAGAGAAAAAGCGCGTAGCAAAGCTGGCCGTGGCGGTATAAAAATCGCCTTGCAAAACAGGTGTTTGTCGTCGTTGTTTTACTTTGCTTCTGCCGTCTTCATAGTCAAACCCAGCGCAAAGCGCCGTTGAAAACCTTTCCAGTACGCTTTTCCGTCATGCTCGCCGGTGCTATAGGTGTCGCCAACATATCCGCCTGGTCGCAGGGGCCATTCTCCGTCATTTGACCGTTCGGGCATAACATTCATATAGGTTGCCGCGCTGTTGTTGGCTTTCAGATGCAGGTTAAAAAATGCCGTTATGAAGTGTTGGTTAATGCCAACTACACGGTCGCGCCGCCATACAGGCTCATTGAACCAATCGGTCAGGTCAAAATAGTCGTCTGCAATCGGTGGTTCGGGGTTTCCGCCAACACTGTGGCGGCCATTCTGGTACACCAGCATGTAGCGGTCTGCCGAGGTGGCATTGTCAAATGCCCAGCGAATGCCGTCGTCAAACCCCGAGACATCGTCCTGATCGCCGGCAATGACAAACAGCGGTATTTTTATTTGTGCAAGCGATCCTTGGGTCCAGGCGCGGTTGGCTGGAGCGCCGCCCCAGGGCGCAATGGCAACGACAGCTTTAAGGTTGGGGTGCGGACCAGTAAACTGTTCGCCTTCCAAAATGCCTTTCATCATAGAAGCGGGGATTTGAGTGAAGCTCGGGCTTTTTGGGTCATATCCAGCGCCTGCTGTCGCCAATGCACCAAAGCCGCCCATTGAATAGCCCAAAAGGCCGATGGCATCGGCGTCAATTGCAGCAGCCAGTTTATGTTCGCCGAATTGGGTCATGTCAGAAAAAGCGTCGATGACAAAACGTTGATCACGTGCGCGGTTTAAAATTGTGTCACCGAACGAAAGGTCGAAACTTTGCAAATCGGTGTAGGGCAGATCACCGTGGTCGATAGACACGACAATATATCCTTTTGAAGCCAGGTTTTCTGCCAGATAACTTAGGAATGTCGCCCAGTTTCCGTAACCATGGGACAATATTACCAGTGGGAATCTTTGTCCTGGAACAATCTCGGCTTCCCGGTGGGCTATGCCTTTAAATTCATATGATTCTGGTACTTCAGATGGCCGTGCGCCGGGGCGGAACGGCAGTTTGCCAGTGTAAATTGCAGGCTCGCTTTTGGTGTCGGCATTGGAGGGGTACCAAATGTGGACGGTAATCTCGCGAGGTGCGATAGGCGATTTGCCTGCCAGTGCTTGCGAAATATCAGGGCGCGAGGGATCGGTTAGCAACATACTGGAAACACCAACCGGGTAGGGGCCTAAAGCCGCCAATTCGGGGGCATCGGCGGTTGGAATACTGTAGGCGCGAGATTTGGATGCATCATAAGCTTTTTGAGCCATCGAGGTCTCCGTTGCAGTTGTTACCGTCACCAATGCGATGATGAATTGAATTATATTTATATGCTGGTGTCGCTTCTATGTGGTGGCCGAGGCATTAGTGGTCTATTTGGGCCGATAAAACGTGCTTATCACTTGCATTGCCTACAAATAAAGTGTTGTTTGAGCGCCAGCCAGCTTTATTGCGCGTTTTACCCCGTTTCGACGAGGGTCGCAGCGAAAGCTGGAATGGAAAAAACCAAATATATCGAGAGAAAAATGACCCCAAACATTGTTGCCGTTTCGGCGGAAGAACATAAGAATCTTAAGATTAAGACGGACACCGGAATTTCCTTTTCGGAAAATATTCACATTATTCCAGTCGTTGTTTCTGAATTTGCCGATGTCGCGGCGAATTGCCCGATAATATTTGTTAAAGATGAAAACTCGGACCGGATGCGGGTTGCAGCAATGCTTGGCATTGAAGTGGAGAAAAATCTGTTTTTCGAGGATGACGCCTGGCAGGCGACCCATGTGCCGCTGAATATTGGGCGTGTGCCATTTTCATTCGCGCCTATCGATGAGAATAAGACCTTGGGGGCAGCTATTGACCTTAACCACAAGCTTGTTAGTGAAGAAGAGGGCACGCCGCTTTTCGATGAAAAAGGCGAGCCAACTGAATACTTTCAATGGGTTAACAGTTTTTTGAATAACCTGTTTCAAGGCGAAGTGATCACTCAAAAATTTATTGACGAGCTGGCAAAGCATGATTTGCTGCGCGAGTTTCACCTTCAAATTGAAGACGAATCCGGTACGAAAAGTGAACTGGTGGGTTTGTTTACGCCTTCTGCTAATTTGATACAAAAACTAAGTGACAAAGCCATTCTTGAATTGAGTAAGACCGGTTACCTGGCCGCGCTTCATGTTGCTGTTCAATCGATGGCACAGGTTAAGCGGTTGGTTCAATTGCATAATAAACGTGAAGGCACCAAAATCCGTGGCGTTAACATCAAAATGATAGGCGACGAGCAGCCCATCGTACAGTAAACCATAATCATGACAGATAAGCGTTGCATTTTGGCAATTGATCAAGGCACGACGAGCAGTCGGGCTATTTTGTTTGATCGGCAAGGCAATGCGGTTGCGTCCAGCCAATATGAATTTACTCAGTATTTTCCAGACGATGGCTGGGTAGAGCATGATCCCGAGGAAATTTGGGATACCACACTGCGCGCGGTTAAGGATGTTTTGGCGTCTGACGAAGCGAGTGGCCGAACCGTCGCCGGGATAGGCATCACTAACCAGCGCGAAACCAGCATTGTATGGGACAAGGCAACCGGGAAGCCGGTTTATAACGCGATTGTCTGGCAGGATCGGCGGACCGCAGCTGTTTGCCGCGACCTTGAAGCAGCCGGGAATTTGGAGCAGGTTCGGTCCAGGACGGGCCTTTTGTTGGATCCATATTTTTCAGCAACCAAAGTTGCCTGGATATTGGATAATGTAACCGGGGCTCGCCGCGCAGCGGAAGACGGAAAGCTTGCTTTCGGTACCGTCGATAGTTTCCTGATTTGGCGGCTGACTGGCGGTACGGTACATGCAACCGATGCGACTAACGCCAGTAGAACCAGTTTATTCAACATAGAAAAACAATGTTGGGACAATCAATTATTAAATTTATTTAATGTGCCACATTCAATACTGCCTGCCGTTAAAGACTGCGCTGACGACTATGGCTTTATCGACCCCGTATTGTTTGGATCCGCGATTCCAATCTGCGGCGTTGCCGGAGATCAACAAGCCGCAGCGCTTGGCCAATGTTGTTTTCAGGAAGGCTCGTTAAAAAGTACATATGGTACCGGTTGCTTCGCTCTTGTGAACACTGGCGACAAGATTGTTCGGTCAAACAATCGTCTGTTGACCACCGTGGGCTACCGGCTTGGCGGAAAAGTTACCTATGCCCTTGAAGGGTCCATTTTTGTTGCAGGTGCGGCGGTGCAGTGGCTGCGAGACGGTATTGGTATAATTGAAGATGCTGCGCAGTCAGGTACACATGCGCAAGCCGCAGATCCGAATGACGGCGTGGTTGTCGTACCCGCATTTACCGGGCTGGGTGCCCCACACTGGGACCCCGATGCGCGGGGGGCAATTCTTGGGATGACACGCGCCACCGGCCGCGAGGAGCTGGTTAGGGCAACGCTTCAATCTGTATGTTTTCAAACATATGATCTTCTTGAGGCAATGCGCCAGGACGGGGTGACAATAAACCAGCTAAAGGTTGATGGTGGTATGATTGCCAACAATTGGATGAGCCAGTTTTTAGCAGATTTACTCGACCTGACAGTAGAACGCCCAAAAGTTATGGAAACGACAGCGTTGGGGGCAGCTTATCTGGCAGGTTTGCAGGCCGGATTATATAGCTCTCTCGACGATGTTGCAGGAAACTGGCGGCTTGATAAAAGTTTCAAGCCCCTGCCTTTGGATCGCGAAAAATTGTTGTCTCGTTGGCATCGGGCCGTTGATAGTGTTCGTCGTTTCGCTCACCAGGGCCAATAAACTTCAGGACTAGTACAAAGCCTACAAACGTCCACCGTCATAACCAGTGGTTTGCATATTAAGCGTGATATGATCGGAAAGCGTGTCGTGGCTGACCGTGCGCATAATCTGGGCGATTTGCTTGTATAACTCTGCGCGCCGCGACCCTGGCCGCCACGCCAATGCGACGCCGCGTGCAAACGTAGGGCCGTCAAAATTTATCGATATCACGTCCTTGCGCGGGGTAATTTCAGATTTCACATACAAGGCGGGTAAAAAAGCAATACCAAGACCGGTTCCAATCATGTGGCGGAGCGTATCAAGGCTTGTACCTTCATAGTCGCGTAGCAAGCGCGCACTGAACTGCAGGGCAATTGTCTGCATCAAATCGAACAGCCGGTGTTTTTCTTCGATCGCCAGCAGGTTTTCACCGTGTAAGTCATCTGGTTTAACCGCGTCCTGCTCGGCAAACGCATGGTCTGGCGCACATACAAGCACAAGTGGCTCGTTAAAAAGCGGCTCGATACTCAAGTTGGGAATTTCCATTGGTAGGGTCGTAATGATGAAATCATACTCGCTGTGAAGAAGGCCTACTTCCAGATCGCGCGGTGCATTTTCGCGGACGAATATCTTGAGACCGGGGAATGACTGGTGAATTGTCGGGATAACCTCAGGCAAAAAATACGGCCCAAGCGTTGGGGGCACACCCAGCCGATAGGTACCGATTAAACTGCCGTCAGCTTCCTTCGCCAACCGCCCGATCGAAGCAACCTGTTCCAGGATAGTCTCGATGAAGGGTATGAATGACCGTCCTGCAGGCGTGAGCTGCGCGCCCTGCCGCGAGCGCTCGAGCAAGGTGACCCCCAATTTGCTTTCAAGTGTATTGATTTGGGCGGTGAGGGTGGGTTGAGCGATGTCCAGGCGCTCTGCAGCACCGCGAAAGCTTCCGGCCTGACTAACTGACAATAGGTATCTGAGTTGTTTGATCGTTGGTTCCATTTGTCCCGGTCCTTCGTTTCATAGATAGATAAATACTATCACATAAAAGATAAAACCATAGATTTATTTTTTGGAAAAAATCGTTATCTAGAAGCAGTCAGCAGGTTGGAAGGGTATAAAACTCTCCTCTGCTGCGCGGGTAAAATTCAACATAATGCAGGACAAAAAATGAAAAAAATACTCGACGGCGTCGCTCGCTTTAGAAACGACGTATATCCAAAACACCGGGATTTGTTTGAAAAGCTTTCCACTGGACAATCGCCAGAGGTGTTGTTTATCACATGCGCAGACAGTCGGATTGATGCGAATTTAATCACCCAAACCGTTCCGGGCGACCTGTTTCTGGTCCGCAATGCGGGCAACATCGTTCCGCCGCATGGCCCGGGCGCTGGGGGTACAGTAGCGTCAATCGAGTTCGCAGTGGGCGCACTTGGAACAACTGAACTTGTCGTTTGCGGCCACACAGATTGCGGTGCAATGAAGGGCGCGCTGGCACCGGAAGGCCTGACCGAGTTTCCTCATATTTGCAATTGGCTAAAACATTCTGATGCTGCTGTACGCGTGGTCAAGGATAACCACGGGGATTTGGATGGCCCGGAAAAGCTGCAATGTATGATCGAAGAGAATGTTGCCGCCCAGCTCCAGAATTTGCGCACGCATCCATTTGTTGCATCTCGATTGGCAGCTGGAAAAATACGGCTGCATGGCTGGGTTTATGACATAAAAAAGGGTGTGATCAGCTCATACAGTGAGACAGAGCGTAGCTGGGCACCACTTTCCGATGCCGAAATGGCCCAATTACCAAATGTTTCAGCGGCATAACGGGAACCAAAGATGGCATTTTTTGACACGAGTAATCTGCGCGGCGATATCATGGGCGGTGTCACCGCTGGTGTGGTTGCGCTTCCTTTAGCGCTCGCATTTGGAGAGGCGTCAGGCGCCGGCCCGATTGCCGGGCTGTACGGTGCAATAATCGTTGGCTTTTTTGCGTCACTGTTTGGCGGTACAGGTGCCCAGATTTCGGGCCCCACAGGGCCAATGATCGTTGTTTTTGCCGGTGTTTTTGCAGGTTTGGCTGGCGATCCAAAGCTGGTATTTTTGGCTGTTGTCCTAGCGGGCATTATACAGATACTGCTTGGGATTATGAAGTTCGGGCAATATATTAAACTGGTTCCCTATCCCGTGGTTTCAGGTTTTATGAGCGGCATCGGCTGTATCATAATAGCGTTGCAGACTGCGCGCCTGTTTGGGCACGAGCCCGAGGGTAAGGGCACCATTCCCGCATTGATTTCCATACCGGACGCTGTTGCTGACCCGAATCTTATCGCGCTCGGGTTGGGCGTGCTGACGCTGGTAATCGTTTTCACATGGCCCAAGTCGCTTGGTAAATTCATTCCCGGCGCGCTGGCGGCGTTGGTTATTGGTACGTTGATAAGCGTCGCTTTCCCAGGTGCCCCTATCCTTGGAGACATTCCCACAGGGCTGCCATCGTTGATTGTCCCGACATTCACGTCTAGCGCAATGTTCCTGGTTTTGGAGGCCGCAATTCTGCTTGCCTTGCTCGGCGCGATTGACAGCCTTCTGACGTCACTTGTTGCGGACAATATGACCCGTACCCGGCATAATTCAGATAGGGAACTTGTCGGGCAGGGAATTGGCAACGCTGTTGCGGGTTTCTTCGGAGGTATTCCCGGCGCTGGCGCGACCATGCGCACAGTTGTCAACATTAGGTCCGGCGGCGGAACCAAAATATCAGGAATGATCCACGGTGCCTTGTTGTTTGCTGTTGCCGTAAGCTTGGCACCGCTTGCTGAACAAATTCCGCACGCCGTGCTTGCAGGTATTTTGGTTAAGGTTGGCTACGACATTGTCGATGTGGCTTACTTGAAGCGTGCTCACAAGGGTCCCCGTTGGGACTTGGCGCTGATGGTTTTGGTGCTGGTTCTTACGGTGTTTGTCGATTTGATTACTGCGGTTGCCGCGGGCGTTGTTTTGGCGGCTCTGGCTTTTGTTAAGCAGACCGCTGATCTTCAGCTCAAAGCACTGAGCAGTGTTGAGCCGCGTACCGATCACCCTGAAGAGCTTGCGTTGTTGCGCGAAACAGGTGGACGGGTGACACTATTCGACTTCGGAGGCCCTTTGAGCTTTGGTGCCGCCGCAGATCTGGGACACCAGGTAAGAGACAAGTGGAAAGACGGCCAGGCCGCTCTGATCTTGGACTTCTCGCGGGTGCAGGATGTAGATCTGTCGGCGATCAAAGCGGTGGAAACAATTGCTGAGGACGCAACTCTGGCTGGCAAACAGTTGTTGATTTCCGGTGCATCAAAAAAGATCGATGACCTATTGCATGGCTTGGACGTTGGTCAAAAAATCCCGCAAGA
>JAJFIT010000169.1 GCA_021774775.1 Alphaproteobacteria bacterium
ACTTTCAGCATCGGCATCATTATCTTGCAAATTTACAACAACGCGAAGGAAAAGCGCTGAGGTTGATGGGAGACCGGACCATTGGCAGGCTCTCCAGCTTGCAAACCGCGGCTGCTGCGGCAATTCGCTGCCTGAAAGCCACCCCGGTGCCCGCCCGGCCCTGCCATTCAGATATGGTGACCCACAATATTGCACTGGGTGATGATGGTCAGGTGATTTTTGTTGACTGGGAAGTCTCGGGCATGGGCGACCCACATGAGGAATTAGCGAATTTTATTTGGTCTGCGAGCTTGTCGCGATCGAACGCTGCGGTCGCAATGACCCATTATTTTGGTGTATCTGACGAAATCTTGCAGGCGCGGGTCATCCTTTATCTGATGCTCATACCTTATGACTGGGTCATGCGTCACCAAATCGCGGCGCAAGAACCCAATATGTCGAAAGGCGATATTGATACGCTCGCCAAGCGCCAGAAAAAGCGCCTCAATGAAGCCGAGCATTTTTCCCGCGGTGACGCTTTTGCCGACGCACTAACACGCCTTCAGGCACACGCACGCGAACAATAGCCGGTCCAGTCTGATCTTTTCAGAACTGTAGATATTGACCCGTGCAGTCATGCGTGAGGTCAACATTCAACCACTGGCGCAGCAGCAATAATTCAAACTTCATCAGCGGGCAAATAACGCGGCATGCGCTGTTCAATTTCGGCCTGCAGGCCTTTCTCCAGCCCCAGCGCAAACAGTATCTCGGCGATCAGAAACGACGGTGCCATAAAAATCTGCAGCAGGTTATCGAACAAAGCGGGCTTGCGGCCCTCAAAGGCATGGCCCCAGAACTGGATTATCCAGCCGCCAACAAACAACACACCGAAAGTGATAAGCGCTATGCTCGTGCCCATGGCACCAATTTGTTCTGCCGCATACAAAAGAGCCATGTAAATCACCACCGCCACTGCACCAACAAGCGGCGCGGAATATAAATACATCAGCAGCAGGATAGTAATCATCAGCCCGGCGAGGGTAAGCACGCCAACCTCAAAGGTTGCGACAGTGACCAGCGAGAAAAGCACCATCACGGAAAAAACAATCATCGGCACGCCCACATGGTGGGTCATCTGATTGCGCTTGTCGCGGTGATAGGCTGAATACATCGCCAGCTGTTCGTAAAACCAATTGCGCATCATCTTTCCCCTGCATCCGATTACGCGAGCTATTGTGCAGCCTGACAAAATGCTTTTCAACTCTCGTTTAAACGGCGGGTCGACAAACCGGCGCAGCAGCCTATCATCACCCTTGAAACAACCGGAGAAGCACCATGGCATTCACCACAATAGAGACTGCAATCGATGACGGCATCTATACCATCCTGTTGAACCGGCCCGACCGGATGAATGCCTTCACCGTCGAGATGGCGACCGAGCTGATCGCGGCCCTTGACGCCGCCGACAATGACGACAGCGTGCGCAGCGTGATCATCTCGGGTAACGGCCGGGCCTTTTGCGCCGGCATGGACCTGTCCACCGAGGGCAATGTGTTCGGGCTGGATGAAAGCGTTGACGCAACCGGCCCCGAGATGGAGCGAAACCGCGACACCGGCGGCATGGTCGTGCTGAGAATGTTCAGAATGAAAAAACCGCTGATCGGTGCAATCAACGGCGCATCAGTGGGGGTGGGCAGCACCATGCAGTTACCGCTGGATGTGCGGATCGCCTCACCGTTTGCCAAGTTTGGCTTTGTATTTGCCCAGCGCGGTATCACGCTGGAAAGCTGTTCCAGCTGGTTCCTGCCGCGCCTTGTGGGGGTGCAGAAAGCCCTGGAATGGTCGTTCAGGGGCAATGTGTTTGGTGCCGACGAAGCCCTGTCTGCCGGACTGATCTCGGAAATTGTTGAGGCCGATCAATTGATGAACCGGGCGCGCGAGATCGCGGGTGAGTTCGCCGAAAAAACCAGCCCCGTGTCGGTGGCACTGAACCGGCAGCTGGTCTGGCGCATGATGGGGGCCGCCCACCCAATGGAAGCCCACACCGCCGAAAGCCGCACCATGTATCACACCAGCACCCGCGACGGTAAAGAAGGCGTGCAAAGCTTTCTCGACAAGCGCAAACCGGACTTCAAGGATACGGTGAGCGGCGATGCGCCTTCCGGTTTCAACTGGGACGACGAACCCCCTTTTGAATAGCTTTGCCATCTAGGGTCGCCATAAAGCTGCTTGTTGTTTATTGCGGGAAAAAAGGCTAGCGTGCCGCCGGTGGGCAAGGGGTTGCAGCAATTTTTATCATTGCGCAATGCCTGAAGAGTGCGATTCCGGGGGTTTCTTGAATGACTGCTATTCTGGACAGTTTTTTAAAACATGAGCTTGCGCTCAAAAAATATCTGTCGCGCTTTTTTAAAGCGCAGCAGGATATTGAAGACGCTGTCCAGGACACATTCCTCAAGGCCTTTGCCGCTGAAACCAAAGCAGAAATCCAGTCTCCCAAAGCCTACCTGTTTAGAGTGGCCAAGCATACTGCGCTGAATGCGCTGGCCAAAAAAGCCAATCATACAACCGATTATATTGAGGATTCTGTCAGTTCGTCTGTCTTACATGACAGGGGTCAAGTCGGTGCCGACGACACATTGGATAGCAGGCGCAAGCTGGTTGTTTTTTCAAAAGCCGTTGCCAGCTTGCCTCCAGGATGTCGGCGCGTGTTTCTACTGCGAAAAATGGATGGGCTTAAAGTTAAGGAAATAGCAAGGCACCTTGATATATCAGTTAGCGGTGTGGAAAAGCACATCGCCGCTGGCTTGGTGAAGTGTAATCAATATTTCAAAGAGCATGGCTATGATCCATCCGAGTTCGGGGCAACTGTTCGCACCGACAACACAGAGGCCCGAGCGGAAATAACCGCCTTGCTGCAGGTAAAAGATGAGTGAGACGAAGAACATCGTTGAGTTTCCAAACCTCAAGGCTATTGAGGAAGAGGCTGCGCTGTGGATTGCTCGTCTGGATGGCCGCGACAGCTTGCCGACCTCGGAAACAACTGCCTTGAGGGAATGGATTGCCCAAAGCCCACAGCACCGTGACGCGCTGGAGCGCATATCGCTGTTGTGGGGCGGGCTGGCGTGCCTGGATGACCTCAATTATTTGGATGACGCTTCGGTTGTCGGCGACTGTGGACAAAACCCCGCATCGCCAGGGCATAAACGAGCCAGATGGTGGGCCGGCGGCGCCGTTGCTGCGTCACTGCTGGTGGCCGCAGCAGGCTCCTTTTTCCTTGATTTTAGCGGTCAACGTGATTTGCAAACCGGTCACTTTGCTACAGCCATCGGCGAACAGGAAACTGTCGTTTTAGCTGATGGCTCAAGAATTATTTTGAACACCAACAGCGAAGTTACAGTTGACCTGAGCGACAACCGCCGGTCGATCAACCTGTTGAGGGGCGAGGCGCATTTTGATGTAGCGTCAGACACAGACAGACCATTTCTGGTTTATGCCAACGACGGCATTGTAAAAGCGGTTGGTACTGCCTTCACTGTTCTTCTCAGGAAGACCTCGGTTGAGGTTACCGTGTCGGAAGGTGTTGTCGCGCTGATATCTCGGGCATCTCTGGCGCAAACCCCTGCAGGCGATAGTGAACCCACACCCATCGAAGATATCGCGCCGCTTGCAGCGCTGACGGTAGGGCAAAGCGCCGTTTTTGCCGAGACAGTTGAAAGCCTGACCCGCATGAGCGGTGAAGCGCTGGACCGCAAACTATTGTGGCGCGGCGGGTTCATTGCGTTTGCCGGCGAGCCCTTGTCCACTGTTGTTGCTGATGTAAGCCGCTATACCGACATCACCATTGAGATTGAAGACCCGGAATTGGAAAACATGCCCATTGGCGGCTACTTTAAGGCAGGCGAAGTTGAAGACATGTTCGACTCGCTGGAGGCATCTTTCGGTATTGCGGTTGAGCGGGTCTCCCCAACCAGGGTAAAGTTAAGCCGCGCATCCTAGCCCGGCGATGCAGCGCTTCCTCAGGGCCGGTTTCCCGCTTTCATTGTTGTTTGAATGCAACGCACCAATATGTTTGGCGAATTTACCGCGTAAAAACTGTTGCAATTGTTACACCCGGAAAAACCCAACCCTTAGTATAATTTCCTACTGAGGGTTTTAACATGTCATCGGTCTTAATGCATGAGGCCAGTGAAAATACGGAAAAAGTCTGATCACTGTGTCGATACATAAGAATAGGCCGCACCTGGGGAGATGGGCTGCATTTTTGTGCATTTTGACGTTCGCTTTTTGCTTATTCAGCAATGGCGCACGGGCCGATGCCCCCACCGAGAGATATGACTTTACTATCAACGAGGAAACCCTCGGCGCGGCACTCGCAGTTTTTACCCGGCAAGCCGGCGTTCAACTGCTGTATCCTTATGAATTGGCAGACACAAAAGGGGTAAACCCTGTCGACGGTCAGTATACCATCCTCGAGGCGCTTACTATCATGCTTCGCGGTACCGAGTTTTCAGGCGGCCTTACGGAGCGGGGAATTGTAACGATTTCTCGCGTGGAGAGGAAACCAAGAGAAACTCGGGAGACACCCATGCTCACCAATAAACGAAAGAGATCGCTGCTGGCGTCCATTTCGGCGATTGTATTCGGCGCAACAGGCGCACAGGCGCAAAATGCCGACGACGGCGGCATCACGCTGGAAGAAATTGTCGTAACCGCAACCAAGCGGGCATCAACAATTAAAGATGTGCCCTTTTCAATCAATGCTCAAACCGGTCAGGATATCCGGCGCTCGGGCGCAAAAAGCCTGGAAGACCTGGCGCGTAATGTTGCCGGCCTGCAAATTCAGAACCTGGGCCCCGGTCAAAGCCAAATTGCCATTCGCGGTGTTTCTGCCGGTCAAATTGTCCGGGACCAACCCGGTGTAAAAGAACAGGTTGGCGTTTATCTGGACGAATCAGTCATATCGCTGTCGTTGTTCACCCCGGATATCGATCTTTATGATCTCAACCGGGTGGAAACACTTCGCGGGCCACAAGGCACACTTTTCGGTTCAGGCTCAATCGGCGGTACCGTGCGTTATATCACCAACCAGCCAAGCCTTGACGGGTTCGAAGGCAGCGTCGAGGGCGACCTGAATTTCATTGACGGCGGCGGCACTGGCGGCAGCCTTAAGGGCATGATTAACGTGCCTTTGGGCGAAACTGCAGCCATACGCGCTGTGGCGTATCACACAGAATACGGCGGATATATCGACGCCCTGCGCGAAGGTGGCTCCATCGACGAAAACGTCAACAGCGGTACTCGCACAGGCGGACGCATTGCACTGACATTCAAGCCGTCAGAAGCGCTGACAATTACCCCGAGGGTCATTTATCAGGAAATTGAAACCGACGGCTTCAACCGTCAGGAAGTGTTCAACCTGTATGCCAACCCGTTCACCACAACCCGGCCTGCGGTCACCTTCGAGGAGCGCCAACAGTTCTTGCTCTTGGATGAAGGCTTCGAAGATGAAACGCTGATTTTAGACGCCACCATCGAATATAGCTTCGACGGCGCTGACCTGACATCGGTGACCAGCTACACAGACCGCGACATATTGGTTAGCCGTGATGCCAGTGCACTGACCGGCAGTGTGTCTGTTGATCTGGGCTATCCGGATTCGGCGGTGCTCATTCCGTCCAACCTGCGCGACACAACAAAAGTTGAAAGCTTCACTCAGGAACTTCGCCTCAGCTCGAACGGCGACGGACCACTTGAGTGGGTGATCGGTGGTTTCTACTCAGACACCGACCGCTTTTACCAACAGTTCCTGCCAACGCCCGGTTATGATGCTGTAACCGACGCTGTTCTCGGTGCGGGCACATCGGCAGCGGTAGGTCTTGGAGTTGCACCAACCGATTCGCCTTTCTTCTCTGAATTGCCATACTCAATTGAGCAATATGCAGTTTTCGGCGAAGCGACCTATCATTTCGACGACAACATACATTTCACTGCAGGTGGTCGTTATTATGACTATAGCGAGTCGCGCCTGGTTACCCAGGTTGGCCTGTTCGGTAACGGTGTTGTTGATCAGTTGGACGAAACAGCCGCGAGCGGTTTCACTCCGCGCTTTCTGCTTGCCTACGATGTGAACGAGCAAGTGACCGTGAATGCGCAAGTCTCAAAAGGTTTCCGGCTTGGCGGTGTAAACGATCCGCTGAACACGGCGCTTTGTAACGCCAACGATCTGGCGATTTTCGGCGGTTTCCAGGACTATGAAGACGAAACCCTGTGGAACTATGAAGCTGGTATTAAAGTAAACACCGGCACATTCTCGTTCAATGCAGCGGCTTTCTATACCGATATCTCCAACCTGCAGGTAACGCTTGATGCCGGGTCTTGTTCGTCGCGGATTTCCTTCAACGTTCCAGAAGCCCATACCCAGGGCCTGGAGGCCGAGTTCAAAGCGCGACCAAGCGAAAACTTCGAGTTTACCTTCGCTGGCAGCCTGATCGAATCCGAGTTCGATTCGACAGTGTTGGACAGCAACGGCGCCGTTCTCGGCGGTGTGCGGGAAGGCAACCGTTTGGCATCCGTGCCCGAGTTCAGCTTCGGTTCAACCGCCACCTTCTTCTTCCCGTTTGAAATGGTCGGTGACGGTGCAGAAGCCTACTTGTCGGCAACATTCCAGCACCGCGGCACCATCTTCACGCAGCCCGGCGACCAGGAAGTTGGCGGCGAAGGCAACAGCAACCTGTCGCAGGCATCTGGTTTGCCATTTGGCGGTGCCAGCGGCGCTGATACAACGGATCTGGATCTGGAACTGGGCAGCTACCAGACGCTCAATCTGAGCTTTGGTGTGCAGAAAGATGATTGGGAAATTGTCGCTTACATCAACAATGTGACCGACGAAAACGCCAATCTGTCGTTCGACCGGGAACGGGGTGGTCGCGCACGGCTTTCCTTCCGCACCAATCAGCCACGCACCTTCGGTATTACCGCCCGCACAAACTTCTAAAAAGACTAATCAGCTATGGCCCTGATTAGCTATGGCAAGGCACCCTGCGGGGTGCCTCACTATCCGACAGCGTTGCAAGAACCCAAGGTTTGCACCAATGTCAAACGGAAGCACCTGTTAATCGGGTGCTTCTTTTTTTTGCCCGGCCTATTGGCCCCTCAATGGTGCATTCCCGACATGCCCATCCCGGCTGATCCCGCCGCTACCGCACCGCCGTCAGCAGGCAGGATAACGCCCGTGACATAACGCGCCGCATCAGACGCCAGGAACAGGCACACATCCGCCACATCGCTGGGGGTTCCCATGCGCTGCAGTGGCACAGCCTTTTCAACCGCATCGCGCATCTTCTCGGTGGGCGCAAGCCGGGCCATGCCTTCGGTACCGTCAATTGGCCCCGGAATAACCGAATTAACCCTTAGCCCCATGGGGCCCCACTCGATCGCCAACGTGCGGGTGATCATGTCAACACCCGCTTTGGCGGCGCACACATGGCTTTGCAGCGGCATGGCGATATTGGCCTGCGGCGCAGATATATTAATGATACTGGCCCCCGGCTGGGTCAGGTGTTCAAACCCGGCGCGCAGTACATGAAAGGTACCCATCAGGTCAATATCAATCACCGATTTGAACCCGTTGGGGCTCATGCCCAGCGCGGGTGCCGGAAAGTTGCCGGCAGCACCCGACACCAGAATATCGATGCTGCCACCGGCGTCATTGACGAACATTTTATAAACACCCGACACGGCTTCAAAATCGCGCACATCAGCGCTGTAACAAAAGGCGTCACCGCCGTGCGCAGCCACCGCCTGTCGCGCAGCTTCTGCTTTTTCGGGGTTGCGGCCAACCACACCCACCGTTGCCCCGCATTTTGCGTAAGCCTCGGCAATGCCCAGGTTAATGCCGCTGGTGCCGCCAAACACCAACACGTTGTGTTTGTTAAAATCAAATTGTGCGTTCATCACTTGTCTCCCTATTGAGCGCGGCACAGTAGCGCGCCTGTTCATCCATGAAACTAAAGCGACTGCGGGTTCAAGCAAATAGATTTTCTTACGGGCATTTGCCCAGCGTTAAGAGCGCGCCAGAACGCGCGGCAAGTTCGCGGCCCAATCCGGCCGGTTTTTGACCAGAAAATCGATGAACACGCGAATGCGTTTGGAAACCAGCCGCCGGTCCAGATAAAGAATGTGATAAGGCTGCATCATCGGCCAATAGCGTTTCATCAGCGGCACCAGACGGCCCGCTTCAAGATCGTCCATCACCATATAACTTGGCAGCTGAATAACCCCCGCACCAGCGACAGCCGCGTTTTTCAGGGCCTCGCCTTCATTGGCGATCAGGCCGCCGCCCATCACCTTGCTGATGCTGTGACCCCTGAGGGTAAAACGGTAAGGATATAAGCGCCCATGCGCCGGGTTGCGGAACTGCAGGCAACAATGGTTGTCGAGGTCTTCCACGGTTTGCGGCACCCCGCGTGCAGCCAGATAATCAGGGCTGGCGCACAAAACCGTTTGGTCTTCGAAAAATTTACGCGCCACCAGATTGGCGGTATCGTCCAGAACGCCTGCGCGCACCACAACGTCCAGCCCGTCTGCCGCAAGGTCTGATGCGCGGTCGTCCAGAACCAGTTCAACTTCAACGTCCGGGTACAGGCGGCGAAACTCCACCAAACAGTTCATAAGCCACATGCGGCCAAACACCACGGTGGAGCCAACAACCAGCCTGCCTTGGGGCACGTCTCGGGTCTCGGTGATTTCGCGCACCAGTGTGTCCATCTCGCCGGTCAGGCGCGATGCCCCGTCGAGAAACCTGGTGCCCTCCGGGGTCAGGCTGACGCTGCGCGTGGTTCTGTGCAGAAGCTTGACGCCCAAATCTTCCTCAAGCCTGAGCACAGCCTTGCTGGTCGCAGACGTGGACAGGCCCAGCCGCAACGACGCTGCGACAAAGCTGCGGCATTTGGCAACTTCGATGAAGGTGGCGATATTATTCAGACTATGCATTTTTTATTAATGACATAAAGTGGACAAAGAAACGATTAAATTCCACTTATTGTTATCAATTTTCTCCCCATATCCTGTTCATGAGCAAAACACTGGGCGCAAGCCGTTGCCTGCAGGAGCATTGAAAATGTTAGAACAGTCTTTAAAAGTTATCCGCAATTCGATCTTTGTTGTGACAGTGACCGCGGCGGCAATGATAGTAACCGCACCGGGCGAGGCATCAGACGCAGAGCTGGCAAATAACCAGCGGCTCGCAGATAAACTAGGTGCCTTTTCCGGACTGGTAACAACGCCGGACTATAATGCGACACTGATTCAAACTGATGCAAACAGCGGTGATCGCTACCGGTTAAATGCCAAAGTACCCGTTCGTGATATTCGCTACACCCGGTCAATTCTCTCGGTGAAATTTGACCAGAAAAACCTGTTGCCGCTTGCTGTCACCAGCCGCACGCTGACCAGCTCGAAGGGCCAAAACGGTTTGAAAAAGCGCAGCGATATAGCCCTTGATCGGGACCGGTCCCTGCTGGCAGATTTTAGCCTGACAGGAAACTGACACCAAGACCCTAACGACCTTTATTCCCTTCCCCTGGTTGCCCTCCCCCCTTGTTTCCAACAAGGCGGCAATCAGGGGCCTAATGTGGCCGGCGAGCCTTCAAATGATTTCCTCCTCACGCTCGCTGGCCATTTTTTTTAACCTCCTACATTAAAATCTTACCGCTACGTATGCGCATGCGTCGAAGCTGCCTTCGCCGCACTTGCGGTGAAAGCATGGACCGGATAGAGTTTTCCTTAAATATCAGGGGAAGATAGTGAGATACTTTATCAATTTAGCCATTGCGGTTTTAATTAGTGGCAGCATTTCGATACTAGTGAGTGCCGACGGTAATATTGCCGCTGAAATCAACAAACAGAATGCAAAATATATGGCGGCGTTCAATGCCGGTGACGCTAACGCAGTCATGAAACTGCATACAAAAGATGCGCGTGTCATGATGTCTGGCCAACCGATGTCGGTTGGCAGCGAGGCAGTGCGCGCAGCTATTGCTGCAGAAACGTCCGGTCCTGCCAAACTGACCCTGCACTTGACATCAACAGATGTGCACGCGGACGGCGATACAGCCTATGAAAAAGGCAGATGGACGATGCAGGTTCAGTCAGGCGGCACTGAAGACATAACCGACAGTGGGCCTTATTTGGTTATTTGGAAAAAAGTTGGCGAAGAATGGCTTATTGATTTTGACGCTGTTTTTGCGAGCGAAGGCCCTAACAAAGAATAGCGGCTGGGCCATATTGTATAGACAGCTGCAACAGGCCAGTCGGCCTGTTGCTCAAGAATAATTCGGCAGTGTATTCCGAAGATATTTTACCGTGAAGATTGGCGCCGTTTCATCTGAGCTTTGCGCATACCGTAAAACTCGGCAAAAGAAAGCGCGCCATCGCCGTCCCGGTCAACACCCTTCAGGTCGCCCTTATCCCACGAACGGGCAAGGCCACCGGGCATTTCACTGCGCACCAGCTTGCCGTCCATATCCTTGTCGGCAAAGCCGTAGAACTGGCGAATGCCAAACTGAAGCGGGTCATGGACCGGATTGTCAGCGGTTTCCTCGGTCCAACGGAACATGAAGCTGCCGTATAGCATTTCGTCGTGCGACTGAAGACCCCAGGGCACCGTACGGTCCGGGTTGGGGTTGGCCAGATTACGCGCGCTATTATCATAGAGCGTGCGGTGGATAAGCCGCGCGCCCTTGGGCACATCAAGCGGCTCGGCAAGGCTGTAGGTATGTTGCCAGTTGAAGTCATAATCCGGCACCGACAGGATGGTTTCCTCGCGGCCGTCCGGGTAAATCACGTCAAACACGCTTGATTTACCTCGGTAATGCGAGTGCGGGAACAGCATATAAATTGTCGCCGGATTATCGAATTCAAAGTAAGCCTGTTCCTTGTGATCGGCGGCATTCGGCGGAATACCCAGCGCAACGTTCAGCGCCACCTGTTGTCGCAGCGGGAATTTGGGCGGCGCGTCGTGAAAATACAGGCCAAGTTTTGTTTTGTCTGTCACCGCGCGGCCCGATGGTGTGTAGTGCATCTGGAAACGGAATTCGCCGCCAGCCTTGACAAACACGCCCGTGCTCTCCGGATAAATATAGCTTTCCGCACCGGGCACAAACCCGATCAGATAATTGTCGAACACATCCTGGTAATCACCCTCGCCCGGCTTGGTTACCTGCTCAGACGAGCCCACCAGCGCGTGATGCACCACGGTTTTGTCACCGGGAACAACGGTAACGGCTCTCACCCAAATATCCCTGTCCATGGGGTTCAAAACGGTAGGGAACTGATAATCAACAATGCCGGACGCAGGCACGTCAAAGGCTGGGGCTTCAATTATCAAATCAGGCTGCCCTAGCGGCCAGTCGGTCGCGTCACTAACGCGGGTTGCAAGCGGGTCGGGTCCGTCGCCGCGCGGAGCGCCGGCCTCAATCCAGTGAACCAGCGTTTGTTTTTCCGCGATAGTCAGGCCGCGGGCATTTGTAAATTCGCCCACATGCGGATCTGCGGACCAGGGCGGCATGCGCTTGGTACGCACCACCTCGCGGATCATTGGCCCGAACCCTTCGATCATGGAATAATCTGTCATCGCCCACGGCGCAATGCCGCCTTCCTCGTGGCAGCTGGCACAATTTTCCGCCAGCATCGGCGCGATGGTTTCACTATAGCTGATGTTTGCATGCTCGGCTTTTTTTTCAACCTGGGGCAGGTTAACGATACAGCCTTTCGAACGCCGTATGCGAGTTTCCACCGGCTCGTCGGCAATAGCAGCGTTCAATGCATCAGCCAGATAATGCTCCTTCGCTTCGGCGCGCTGCTGGCCGTAACCAAGACGATCATTAACCGGACCACGGTATATAATGCTCCAGTCGCTGGGGGATATCACCAGCACTTCTGCGGTGCGGGTTACACCCAGTGCCTCGGCAATCAATTGGGTTTCATCGTTCAGAATCGGCATGTCGTAACTGAAGTCTTCAGCCTCACTAGCGATGGTAGATCGCTTGTCTTGCTTGTTGGCATTGAGCATATAAAACTCAACACCCTTGCCTGCGAACTGGTCGCGCACAGCGCTATAGTCAGACCATGCGTTACGGACAATCGGGCAACCGTTGCCCTGAATCATAATCGCGATTGCAGGCGCATCATCAAAATAGTAGAGCTCGTGGGCGCGGCCCTTGTGGTCCAGCAGTGAAAAATTATCCACATAATCATTCACACTTTCCGCAACTTCACGGACTGCACCCGCGCCGTCATGCATGTCATCATGCGGGCCGTCCTGCGTTGCCGGGTCAGTTTCAGCACTGCAGGCCGTTAGCGCCACCGCCATTACAACCATTAAAAACCGCATCGATATTTCTCCTGACCCACAAATCTATACATGCTTGTATCTATTACATTTCTACGAAACTTCAAGCCAACCGGTTTGCCTGCCGCCTTTTGATACAGTATCGTTATATAAACTTAAGGGAGGGTCAACATGGTCTTTGGAATTTCATTCGTTAAAACCGTTGGAGCAGCGCTTGCGCTTTCGTGGACATTTGCGCCGGCACTGGTTGCCGACGATGCACCACAGAAAGCTGATAAGCCTACGCCAGTGCTGTCGGGCTTGTCAGCTGAAGCCGCGGCTAACATCGATGGCAGGCAAAAGCAAATTCAGGAAATTGTTGATTCGTTGTTTTCCTTCTCCGAACTGGGCTTTCAGGAGTTTGAAACCCAACGCTATTTGACCGATCTGCTGGCTAAGGAAGGTTTTACAATTGAAAAGGGTGTCTCGGGTCTGCCGTCCGGATGGTGGGCCACATGGGGCAGCGGCAAGCCGGTAATTGCACTGGGTTCGGACGTGGACGGCATTCCCAAGTCGTCGCAGATGCCCGGTGTCGCTTACCGCCAACCCATGGTCGAGGATGCACCCGGACACGGCGAAGGCCATAACTCTGGCCATGCCGTCACCATTGCCGCTGCGCTTTCGGTGAAAGAAATTATGGTGCGCGAGGGCCTTTCCGGTACCATTATGATCTGGCCCGGTATCGCCGAGGAACTGGTTGCCGCCAAAGCCTATTATGCCCAAGACGGTCGGTTCAAGGGTGTTGACGCCGCGCTGTTTACCCATGTGAGCCGCATGCTGGGCACGTCTTGGGGCGGTGATAGGGGCACTGGTCTGGTGTCGGTTGAATATTCTTTTGACGGCGTGGCCGCCCACGGCGCAGGCGACCCCTGGCGCGGCAAAAGCGCGCTGGACGCGGTTGAGCTGATGAACATCGCCTGGAACTTCAAGCGCGAACACTTGCGCCCCTTGCAGCGTTCGCATTATGTGATCGTTGACGGCGGCGACCAGCCCAATGTGGTGCCGTCCAAGGCCAGCGTTTGGTATTTCATCCGCGAGATAACCGCCGACCGCATCCGCGAAAATTTCGCTACCCTGCAAACCATCGCAGAAGCCGCCGCGCAAATGACAGGAACAACGGTTAAACGGCGCATTATCGGCTCGGCCTGGCCGCGCCACTTTAACCGGGTGATCGGCCAGCGTATGTACGAGAATATCCAGGCTGTAGGCCTGCCAAAATGGTCCGATGATGACCAGAAATTTGCCCGCGCCGTGCAAAAATTGATGGAGGCAGAAGACCTGGAAGAAGAAGGTCTGGCCACCAAACTGGACGAATTTAAAGGCCCGCCCGAGAAGCCAATCAGTGGCGGCTCGGACGATATTGGCGATGTATCGTGGAATGTGCCGACCGTAACGCTGCGCTATCCGTCCAATATTGAAGGCGCGATTTTCCACCACTGGTCGTCGTCGATCGCCATGGCCACGCCCATAGCCCACAAAGGTGCAACCGCTGGTGCCAGGGTGCTGGCGGCAACCATGATGGACCTGATCGTGGAGCCTAAGATTCTCGAAGATGCCTGGACCTATTTCCGCGACGAACAGTCAAAAGATATTGAGTATGTGCCGTTCATCGGGCCGGACGACACGCCCGCGATTGAGAAAAACGCGGCGATTATGGCGCTATATAAAGACCGATTGAGCCAATTTTACTATGACCCGTCCAAATACGACACCTATCTGGAGCAGCTTGGTATCAAGTACCCGCAATTAGAGAAAAACTGATGGAAAAACCTGCCAACTTGAGCAGACGTACCATTCTCGCGGGAATGGCCGCCCTTGGGTCGGTTGCAGCTGCGAGTGGCGGGAAAGGCAAAAATATAGCTCAAAAAGCGAAAGCCAACCCAGAAGGAAAAGCCTGGGACGCGGTTGTTGTTGGCGCCGGTGTGTTTGGTGCATGGACCGCGACCCATCTTCAGCGCCT
>JAJFIT010000170.1 GCA_021774775.1 Alphaproteobacteria bacterium
GACGCGATCAATGCACAGGGCATGCGCCTGACCGACTATGCGGATTTTGACGAGCACCTGCCCGCAGACGACGTCAACTTCTCGACCAGTTCCGGGGCGCTCGCTGACGCTGACATCATCGGTCTGGCAGTTAAAAGCACAGGCACCGAAGCGGCGGCGGCTGAAATTAATCAGCACGCCAAAAAGGGTGCAATCGTCATCAGCCTGCAAAACGGCATCAGCAATGTGGAAACCTTGCGCAAATTATTGCCGGGACAAACTGTTCTTGCTGGCATGGTACCCTTCAATGTGGCCGGGTTGGAAAGCGGTCATTGGCACAAGGGCACACAGGGCGATCTGGTGGCGGAAAGCCACCCGGCACTGGCGCCGATTGTGCTAGCCACCGGCGGCGGTCCTGCCGCGTTGACACTTAGCGATAATATGACAGCGGTTGCGTGGGGCAAGCTGCTGGTGAACCTGAACAACGCCCTGAACGCATTGTCGGACGTTGCTTTATTGGAAGAGCTGTCCGACCGAAATTTCCGCCGTATTCTCGCAGCCTGTATACGCGAGGCGCTTGTCGTATTGGCCGCCGCAGGCATTGAGCCCGCCAAAGCAACAGCCTTTCCGCCCAAATGGCTACCAGCATTTATCGGCGCACCTGATTTTTTCTTCAACACTATCGGGCTGAAATTGCAGAAAATTGACGACCGCGCCCGCTCCTCGATGGCAGACGACTTTGCCGCGGGCCGTGCCACGGAAATCAATTTCCTAAACGGCGAAGTGGTAAATTTAGCCAAAACAATGAAAATGGAAGCGCCGATCAATCAGGCAATTGTTACGCTGGTAAAAGAAGCAGAAAACGGAGCCAAACAAGCATGGTCCGGCGAGGATTTACGCCGAAAAATCCTCGGCTATTGATCGTTTGTTTTATCAGGCGCTTCAGCGCTATCGTCGCCGGCTTCAAGCACCGCCAGCAACGCATCCAGATCCGCTGGCGACAAATGACCCACCCGGCGGGCCAGCAAATTTGCCGCCCTTGTTGCCCGCGGGTCAAGACCTGCGGTTTCAACGGTAACCCTGGGCCTGGACAATTGTGCCAACAGCTGAAGCGCTTCGGCTTCGTCCCAGATTAAGCCAAAATACTGAATTATTTTTTGGGTCATCGCCCAGGACGGTGCGCCTTTTTTTCCATGCTCCAACGCCGATAAATAGGCCGCCGATACACCCAGATCAGCGGCCATGGTTGCCTGATCAACAGCGCGCGCACCGCGAAGCGCTCTTATTTTTTCGCCGAATGGGGTCATTGGTTATTTGAACCACCTTTAGACAACACCCCTTTGGAAGAACCCGGCATGCGCCGACGCAAAATAACATACAGCGCACCTTCGCCGCCGTGTTCCTGTGCCGCCGGTGCGTACGAATGGACAAAGGGTTTCAGGTCTGCGCTTGCGAGCCACAAAGGCACCATGCGTTTTAATACACCACTATGATTGCCAAAATCGCGGCGGGTTCGGTAAGCAACCGGAGTGGTTGCCGCAGTTTGTGAAAAACGGGCACCGCCTTTTCCAGTGACCACCAAAATGGTCTTGTCGCCGCGGCGAACGCAACCCTCAATCACGCGCTGAAGCGTGCTAAATGCATTGTCCTGGGTCATACCGTGTAGATCGACCGATCGGTCAAACTCTTGCCGACCTTTAACAATATTGCGGCGGGTTTTTCGGTCTACGCCAGCCTTTGGCGCCGGGGCGCTGCCGGTAAACCAGCCATCGGGCAGGCTGGTTTCACGGATATAAATGCCGCGGGGGGCCGGTTGCAGTTCAGGTGCTTCTGGCCGCTCACCCAGAGGCGTGACCGTGTCAGCAACCGTCTGCCATACCTTTCGGTCAGCGGCGGACAGCATATCATGGTTTTTACCTTTGGGCTTTTTGCTCACCGGTCAGCCCGCGTCGCTTCACTTGCAAGCGCCTTTGGAAGAATGAGCCAATAGCGGCCCCGGTTAGCCATGCGACCGGCGATTTCTTCTGCCCTGTCACCGAAGCCCCAAAACACGTCGCCGCGAATTTCACCGGTGATCGCGCCGCCGGTGTCCTGCGCCACCATCAAGCGGTTAAACGGCACAGACGGTGCTATGGTGGACGCGGGGTCCGGGTGACTGGCGGACAGCCATATTGGCGCATGCAAGGGAAGATGTTTCCGGTCAACCGCCAGCGAGTGCCCGGCGGTCAGCGGCACCCCTGCAGACCCGTACGGACCGTCACTGTCACCCAGTTCGCGGAAAAATATATAAGAAGCGTTGCGCTGCAACATGTCGGTTGCTTTTGCAGGGTTAGCCTTCAGCCAGGCCCGTATCGATTGCATCGACATATTCTCGCGGGCAATTTCGCCTTCCGAAATCAGGAAACGACCGATGGCAGAATAGGCATGGCCGTTTTGGGCGGCATACCCCACCCGCAGCAGCGATCCGTCAGGCATTTTCACCCGCCCTGAGCCTTGAATATGGAGAAAGAAGGCATCCACCTGGCTGTCGACCCACAGAAGCTCAAGGTCGCGTCCGTCCAGATGGCCGTCATCAATCCTGCGCCTGTCCGGGTAGGGTATCAGCCGCCCACCTTCGACGCGGCCCGCAATTCGCCGCCCCTTCAAGTCGCCTCGGAACGTGCCCAGGTCCACCATCACCAGCTCCGGTGGTCGTATATAGAGAGGCACGCTGAATTTCGGTGATTGAGACCGGCTGCCTTGCAACAAGGTTTCATAATAACCGGTGAACTTGCCTTCACTGGTGTCATCCAGCGATACCCGCAGCGGACTGAAATGCCGGGTTAGTGCCTCCGTTAGGGCAGCCTCGGTCGTTGCGGCCAGCAAAGCGGCGCAGCCCAGTGACCAGTCATCGGCGGTGCCGCCAACAGCGGCGCCGGGCAACCGGCGATGCGCGGGCAGCGTTGCAATACGGGCGCAAGACCGCTGAAGCGCAGGCGTGGCACCAGACAGCTGCGTGCTGCCCCAACCCGGCAATTCGGCAAAAGCAACCTGCTCAAAATCAAGGCCGGGCTTCGCGGGTTTCAGAACCAATACCCCAACCAAAAGGGCTGGTAGCAGCAATAAAAGCAGCCCCAGCCCAAGGATCGTATAAAATTTCATAAGGCTTTACCCGGCGCGGGTCGCGACCAATGTCCAATTTGGATCGCGAGACTTAACGTCTCGGGCAAATGTCCATTTGTCCTCAAGATCAACAGCGTCTGACAAATCACCGTCTACTACATTGTTGTCGCCGTCCCGCGTTACAGCAATAATTTCTGCCGAGAAATGCAGGGTGATTTCGGCCTGACGTTTGACGATACCAGCGCCGATAATCTCAGCGCCCGTAATATCCAGAAGCCGGTTTTCCAGTGTCAGACCGTCCTGCTCGCGCTGGTCAATAGCGCTGCCAAACTGGCTAAGTACCGTTTCGTCGAGAAAGTCTTTGAGCGCGTCTTTATCACCCGCCCAAAAGGCCTCCAAAATCATCTGATAAGCGCTTTTTGCGCCTTCCAGAAACTCTCCGGCGTCAAAAAACCTGTCAGCGCGGCGAATTTCGCCCAAACCAGCGCGAACCGCAGGGTCCTCCGCCATATCAATGACGCTGGCATCATTTTGTTCTATTTCCACCGGCTCGGCGTCAATTGCAGGGCCGCTGTCACGTCCATAAGGTGAACTGCCCGGGTTTGGCCGCAAAGGCTCGTTGCCGGTTTTTTTGCCCAGTTCAGAACGCAGCCTAAGGGCTATAAAGACCGCAACCATGGCCATCAAAACTATGTCTAACATGACTTTTTTGCTCGTTTACAACTCAATATTCACTGACCAATTGCTGGCGGTTTCTCAATTGTAGCACAACCCGGCCCCAAGAGTAGCCCGAGAGTGGTTTGGCGATAGAGCAACAGATCAGCTTTCCGTTTGCCTAGCAGGTTTTTTAATAAAGCACATATGCCTCATTGAAGTAACGCCGTTTCATCCCCTAATAGATAGGAGGTTTCGCCGTAAAGAACAAGGTTCGATGGCGTGAATATCGACCGGCAGAGAGCCACACATGCCTTTGTCGCCACCGCAATGTGCTAGTGTGGTCCGCAAGCGCGGGAATTACAGCAAGGAGAGACGATAGTGGCTTGGGTGTTTTTATTGATTTTTGTCGGCGTGCCGCTGATAGAATTGAGCGTGCTGATCGAAGTGGGCAGCGATATTGGGGCCTTTTCAACCATCCTGCTGTGTCTTCTAACCGCAGCGGTCGGGCTTTCGCTTATTCGCATGCAGGGCTTGAAAGTGGTCGCTGACCTGCAAAATGCCTCCCAGGATGGCCAACCACTTGTAGAACCGCTGGTGCACGGGTTTTTCCTGCTGATCGCCGGTGTTTGCCTATTTTTTCCGGGTTTTATTACCGATGCCATCGGTGGCTTGCTGCTGATCCCACCGGTTCGGTTAGCGCTGGGCCGGGCCGGGCTGGCGGGTGCGGCGGCGCGTGGCAGTAAAAAATTCTATTACAGCCACCACAGCGGCGGCGGCAAACCAACTATTATCATTGACGGCGATTTCACCGAAACTGATGCGCCGGGCAGCCAAAATGACAACGAGGCCAGAGCGCCCGAAGACGCAAAAATTATCGAGGAAGTGCCGCCAACCGATGAAAAAGCGCCCTAAAACGGCTGAGTTGGTGCGATTAGCGCCGATCGGTGGGTTTTGTTGGTTGTTCAAACAGACAAAGCGTGCTAGCCCTCCGTCCGAATTTACCAGCCGCCGCGCGTTTGCATATAGACACATGCACATGCTCCGCGGCGCAGAAACCATTTAATTAACCACACTGAAGAGTGATACCATGGCTGAAAATGATTTTGATAACACACAAACACCTGTAGGCGGCGCTGCACCTCAAGGGGCAGAAGCACCACAAGCAGGTGTGCTGGCGCAATATGTCAAAGACCTGTCTTTTGAGAACCCGAATGCACCAGCAAGCATGCAGAACCCCGCCGGGGCAAAACCTGCTATTGACGTAAGCGTGAATGTTGGCGTTCGCAAAATGAACGACGAAATGTATGAAGTTGATTTGAAAATTTCAGCCAAGGCAGAAAATGTTGCCGAATCCGGCGAGAAGCAAGTTGCTTTTGTTACCGAGCTTTCATACGGCACCCTGTTCGGCATTCGCAATGTAGAAGAACAGGCGATCAAGCCTTTCCTACTGGTTCAGGCCCCAACATTAATGTTCCCCTTTGCTCGTCGGATCATTGCTGATGCCACCCGCGATGGCGGTTTCCCGCCTTTGCTTCTCGAGCCAATCAGTTTCGATGCATTGTATCAGCAGCAGCAAGCTCAGGAAGCGGCTGGCAACGGTGCAAGCGCGCAAGAAAACGGCGATGCGCCTGCTCCGATCAATTTGAACTAATCCTTACGGGAATTAGTTTTAACCTTCGTGAAAAACGGCCCGCCTGACGGGTCGTTTTTTTGTGCCGGTTGTTGTGCCGGTTGTTGTACCAGTTGTTGTGCCAGGCCTCACACCGTTTGGGCACTGTGCAGAACCCGCCGCACACTGGCCCCGCTGGTCAGGTCAATAACCGCGTGCAACACAATCGCCGCCAATAGGGAGCCAGAAAGGAGATAAACCGCGGTAAGGCACGCCCCGATAGCCGCCACCTTCAACAATGAGCGAACAGATTCCTGATACAGATGCGCAGCAACAAAGAAAGCCAGCGCCACAGCGGCTGCCCACCAAAGCGGCAACCACAAAGCGAAGAACCAGATCAGGTAGCCACGAAATATAACCTCCTCGGTGATCCCTGCGGTCACGGACAGGGCCTTGAACCAGGCATATTCCTGATCGGTTTTAGGCAAAATGCGCAACACGCCCGGCTCATTCTCCAGTGTATTGCGGATCGCCTCTGCTGATTTTGGATTTTT
>JAJFIT010000018.1 GCA_021774775.1 Alphaproteobacteria bacterium
CCGAACAGGTAAAGATATTGCGGCGCTCTTAAGCGCTGGGGGCTTTTTTTATAGCGACAATACGTATGAGTATGTGAATGGGCTTCTAAAGTCATATAAATCTGCAGCCCACTATCAGTTTCTAGCTCTTCTGTTTAAAGGGCAGCTTATAAGTAAAGACCGTATCGAGGTTCCCGCCATTCAGGGCACGATGGGAAAGAAAACGTATTACATGTTTTCAATGGAGCCGCACCTTCTGCTAAAAATGGGGTTTGTTCTACACCGCACGAGAGCAAATGAGGCGGAAATGCCTACCTACCAACGCCTGCTAGTACCCAGCCGTTTGAAAGGGATTACAAAATTTATTCAAGATGGTGGCTTTTTTCCAAACTCCGTGATCCTCAATTTCGGAAACGAGCGGCAAAAACTTCAATTCGAAGCGTCCAACAGAAAAAAAGACTCTAGGTCAAAGTTGGGTACGCTCAAAATCCCGAATGCATATGCAATTGCATATATTATTGATGGGCAGCATAGAGTGTACGGATATGCTCACACCGACTACAAAGATACCAATACAATTCCTGTTGTAGCGTTTGAAGGACTTCGTTCGACCGAGCAATTAGAGATTTTCATGGATATCAATGAAAATCAAAAAGCTGTTAGCGCCACATTAAGAATTACTCTTGAAGAAGACCTTTACTGGAACTCAGACCGCGCAGATTCCAGGATGAAAGCATTACGATCTTCAATAATTCAAGAGTTGGGGGGATCCACGAGCGGACCATTGTACAATATGATTTCCATAGGCGAAGATAAAGCTAAACTGTCAGCAAATCCATTTGCCAAAGCTATCTTACAATCTGGTTTGTTGCCAACCGCGAAAGGCAACAAAATCGAGGAAACCACTATAGCTACATCACTTTATGATGATGGAGACAGCCGAGAAAAGGATATGCAATTAACTAGAGATCGCATGGTTCAATTTATTAACAACTGCTACCAATATGTCGAAGAGCATTTTCCTGATATTTATGAACGAGATCAATCATTTGTTGTATCAAATCGAGGTACGTACGCATTTATTTGCCTTATTGGAAGCCTGAATGCCTACGAAGCAAAGAGGGGAACTCTCCATCCTTCAACAGACTCTACTAAACGATTTGAAGCTATAGAAAAATATCTCAAAGCGTTGTTAGAGAACCTACAATCCCTACCACCAGCTATCAAAAGCTTTCTGTGGGGGAAGTTGGGCTCAGGTTCAGAAACTGTTTGGCTCAGAAATTTCCAGAGCTTGGTAAATAGCGCTTACCCAGAATATGAACCAGACGAGCTCATAGACTGGAATGAACGTCAGGACAAGGACCTTCAAGACAAGGGGCGAAAGCTAGGAACAGATGTCGAAAAATTCCTGAAGAAAAATATTATTCGCAACTTGAAAGCCATGTTCGGAGAGAATTGGGATATTGAAATTGGCCAAATAATGCGCGACTGCCAAGCCCGAGCGGATAAAGAGGTGGAAAAACTATATAAAGAAGGATTAGGGCGTAAAAATATACCCTGGACCGATATGTTCTTTATCTCTGACTACAAAACCATATTGGAGAAATACTGGACCAAAAAACCTGACAAGACTCCCAAGGATTTTCAAAATTTTAATGACATGTTTTCCATCGACGTTGGCAAAGGATTCAATAGCAAAGTGGAAAGGTTAAAGTGGTTATCCATTTTTAATTCCTACCGCAACAATTGGGCTCATGAAGGTACAAAAGAAAAAGGGTTAAATCGAGAAGAAGTGGAATTTTTACAGGTAGTCTGGAATCACTTTTTTGCGTGAAAATAGACTCCACATTCATTCCACCACACCTGTCTTGAGACACTTGGTGTGCTCGGGTATAGTCCCCCATTATACTTAATGCATTTTCACTAGAACCACATTCTTTCAGGGGGAACACAATGAGCACCGATTCTTGGGACGAAAAGCTTTTAAACTGGCTGTATGCCAACAGGATGATTGTCGGCGGGGTCGCGGTTCTGATCTCGGTTGTCACATGGTCGGTTGAATTGATGGACCTTGTTTATGTGTGCCCCTTTTGCCGGACTCAGCGCACGGTTATTGGCTTGCTCGGCATTATAATTCTGCTGCCGACCATGACCCACTGGATAAGCAAGTATTTCGCGGCAGTTTTTGCGGTTTTGGGCCTTGTGGTGGCGGCGATGCAGCATTTCCGCGGCTGGGTTCGCATTATGAACGGCGAGTTTGAATGGGGCGAAAACTGGTGGGTAAATTCATGGATGCTGTCTGGCTTTGCGCTGTTTATCATCACCGGCTTGCTGCTGTATATCTGGACGCACAGGGCGCAAGAAGCAGAAACGGAAGAAGCAGAAACCGAATGAAGCAAAAAGGCGAAATGTCGGACCGCCTAAGACGGCGAGCAAATCGCCGCGAGCGCCGCAAGCCAGAACCCCTGCCCGATAACCCGGAATATAGAAACGCTACGTGGGGTATATTTTTAGTGGACGCTGTGGCGGCCCTGAAGGACATGTTTAGGCGGCGCTAATCGACAGACCCCTCAGCCTTCTCATCGGTGCCGGTTAACCAGTAGGCGACGCCGATAAAACCCGCCCCGCCGATGATGTTACCGAACGACACCCAGATAAGGTTATACCACGCGCTGGTGACGGTAACGCTGTCAGTGTGCGCGCCCAACACCGAGATGGTGAACACGGTCATGTTGGCGACGCCGTGCTCATACCCCGCGGCGACAAAAGCGAACAGGCACCAGAAAATAAGGATGCATTTGGCGGTGTCGTTCTCAGTCCGCGAGGTCATCCAGATGGCCAGGCATATGAGCCAGTTGCAGATAACGGCGCGGGCCACCAGCTCGGTGATGCTGCCCTCCACCTTGGCGGCGGCAATTTGGTGCACCAGCGCCGATGGGTCATCGATCCAGCCACCACCGCCGCCCGCCGCAAACAACAGTCCCAAGAGCATGGCACCGACAAGATTACCGCTCCAGCAGACTGTCCAGTCAACCACCACCTGGGCGGCGGTGAGCTTGCGGTAAAGAAAACCGAAGGTCATGAACATGGTGTGGCCCGAGAACAGCTCGGCCCCGGCGAAGATGATCAGTGTGAGCGTGATGCCGAAGAAACAGCCCATGATAAGGTTGCGCGACAGGGGCTCGGCCTCGTTGCCCAGCGTCAGGATCAGGATAATGCCAATGCCCACATATGCCCCTGCCATCATGGTGGAGATGAGGAAACCCAGCGGCTTCGCCTTCATATAGGCCACTTTGCTGACGGCCAATGTTGCCATTTGGCTTGTGGTGTCGCGGTACATAAGCTCCCCGATTGTATATTTCCCCAGCATCATGGTTACCCGTCTTTCGCCAAGCGAAACTGACCTAGGTCAAGTACGGCGAATATTATTTCGGCAATTTTGCAGCTACCGCACAATTCGTGCATTATCGGCGGCGAATACCCAACACGCGCAAGGGGATACAAAATGCCTGGCTGTCGTACATTGTTTGCATTGGCCTTAATCATCGGATTGGGCGCAGCGACACCGCCCCCGTTGCAGGCGCAAGATAACCCCGACCCCAAAGACAACCTGAAACGACCGAAAATCGGGCTGGTGCTATCGGGCGGCGGGGCGCGCGGCGCAGCGCACCTGGGTGTACTGAAAGTGCTGGAGGAAAACCAGATACCGGTGGATGTGATCGCGGGCACCAGCTTCGGCGCGCTGGTGGGCGGCCTGTATGCATCCGGCTATTCCGCCGACGAGCTAACCGAAATTCTGGAAGACATCAACTGGCAGGCGGTGCTGTCGACCGAGGCGCCGCGCACCAAACGCTCGTTCCGGCGCAAGCAAGACGACGACGGTTTCCTGATCCAGTTCCGGTTGGGGGTAAAGGACGGCAAGCTGACGCTGCCCTCGGGGTTGGTGACACCCAATAACCTGCGGCTGCTGCTGCGCGAGCTGGCGGCAAACGCCCACGCCGTGCGCAATTTTGACAAGCTACCGATCCCGTTCCGGGCGGTGGCGACCGACTTAGAGACCGGCGAACCTGTGGTGCTGTCAGGCGGGGATTTGGCGTCATCAATGGTGGCCAGCATGGCGGTGCCTGCGCTGTTTCCGCCGGTGGACCTGAATGGGCGGTTGCTGGTGGACGGTGGGGTTTCCAACAATGTACCCATTGATGTGGCGCGGGCCATGGGCGCGGACATTGTGATTGTGGTCGACATCAGCACCCCGATGAAAAGCAAGGAGGAGATTTCATCCTTTACCTCGGTGATCAACCAGTTAACCCTGATTATGACCAACAAAAATGCTGCCGCCCAGCTGGCCACGCTGGGTGCACGCGACATCGTTATTCGCCCCGACATCACAGACATTGGCCTAGTGGACTTTGACCGCACCGGTGAGGTTGTGCCCAAGGGCGTCGCCGCAACACAGGCTGTACTGGGGCAGTTGCGGGGGCTGGCGCTGGACAGTGCGGGTTGGGGGCGGCACTTGAATGCGCGCTTACCCGGCGACGAGGCTGTGCCGGTGATCGATTTTGTGCGCATTGACAACACCTCAGACCTGGATGACCGCGCGATCAGCGAGCGGCTGTCGCAAGGGCTGGGCAAACCGCTGGACATCAAGGCACTGTCGGAAGATCTGACGCGCATATACGGCATCGAACTGTTTGACGAAGTTGGCTACCGCACAGTGACCGACGGCGAGCAGACCGGCCTTGAAGTGCGCGCACGCCGCCGCGAAAACGGCGACACTCAAGTGCGTTTCGGGCTAGCGATGCAAGATGATTTTGAGGGCGGCAGCGGATACCAGATTGCAGCAGGCATAAACCAACTGGCGGTTAACAGCCGCGGCGGCGAGCTGGCGGCGCAGGTAGTGATCGGCGACCAGTTTGGCATTTTCACCGAATTTTACCAACCGCTGGACTATACTGACCGCTTTTACCTGTTCGCTAACGCCTCCGCCAACAAAGTGAACCGCAACATAATCGCGAACGACACCAGCGGCGACCTGCTGTCGCAGGTGCGTATCTCTGGTGTCAATTTTCAGCTGGGCGGCGGGCTAAACTTCGGCAATTGGGGCTCTGCAAGGGTCGGCCTCCAACGTACCTTCAACCGAATAAATACCCGCATCGGCCCTCAAGGGATACCGAGGTTGTCGGTCGATTCCACTACCTTCAATGTGGGTTTTGAAGTGGACACGCTGGATAACCCGCGTTTCCCGCACGACGGCTTGGCGATTGAATTTGAATATCGTAACAGTCTTGGTTTGCTAGGCGGCGATAGCCGGGTGGATAACCTGCAATTGGGCTTTTTTGCGCCCACCACATGGGGCAACAACACACTGGGCCTGATCGCCAACGTGGGCACCTCTTTCAACGGCACACCTAATGAGACCGACCTGTTCGGGCTGGGTGGGTTCCTTAGCCTAACCGCCTTTGCCCCCGGCCAGATAACCGGCAACCATGGTGGCAGCGTCGGCATGATCTATTACCACAAGGTTGCGGGCGGGCCGGGTTATTTGACCCAGACTCCGCTTTATTTGGGCGGAACCTTTGAGACCGGCAATGCCTGGAACGACGCCAGCGACATCAGCCTAGGCAATTTGAAATGGAGTGGCAGCCTGTTTGTGGGTGCCGACACGCTTATCGGCCCGATTTATCTGGGCGGCGGCATCGGCAGCGGCGGCGAGGCGGCGGCCTTCTTGTTCATCGGCCAACTGTTTTAAGCACAGCATATTGGCTTAAAGGTTAAAAGAAAACCGTAAGAGACAAACGCCTACGACCTGAGCATATAGGGGAAGCCTCGTCGCAGGCTGGGTCGAAAGCTTCTTAAATTGGCAGAACCCTGTCGGGCGGGCGATGGCCGTCAGCGTAGGCCTGAATGTTGATCAGCACTTTCTCGCCCATGGCGGTGCGGGCCTCGCGCGTGGCGCTGCCCATATGCGGCAGCAGCACAACATTGTCCAGCTCCAAGAGTTTGGCGTTGATGGTGGGCTCGGCCTCGAACACATCAAGCCCGGCGCCTGCGATGCGGCCCACCTCGATCAGGTCTGCCAGCGCTTCCTCATCAATAATTTCGCCGCGGGCGGTGTTAATAATCACCGCATGAGGTTGCAGTTTCTTGAGCCGCGCGCGGTTCAGCAAATGCTGGGTGTCGGCGGTCAGCGGACAATTGACCGAAACAATGTCCATGCGGGCCAGCATCTGGTCCAGGTCTTCCCAGTATGTGGTCTCAAGCTCACCCTCCACCTCGGCGGGCAGTTGGGTACGGTTATGGTAATGCACCGCCATATTGAACGCCCGGGCCCGGCGTGCCACGGCGCGGCCAATGCGGCCCATGCCGATGATGCCCAGACGCTTGCCCTCAATGCGGCTGCCCATCAGGAAGGTGGGGGTCCAGCCGGTCCACGCGCCAGCGCGCAGAATTTTCTCGCCCTCGAACAAACGCCGCGGCACCGACAGCAACAGCGCCATGGTCAGGTCGGCGGTGTCTTCGGTGAGCACGCCGGGGGTGTTGGTTACCTTGATGCCGCGCTGTTTGGCGGCGGTCAGATCGATATGATCAACGCCAGCGCCGAAATTGGCGATCAGGGTCAGCTGCTCGCCGGCAGCGGCCAGCACATCTGCGTTGATATCATCAATAACCGTGGGCACCAGCACGTCGGCCTCAGCCACAGCCGCTTTCAAGGCGTCAGCGCTCATGGGCGCATCGGCAAGGTTCAGCGTCACGTCAAACAGCTCGGCCATGCGGGTCTCGATACTGTCGGGTAATTTGCGTGTGACAATAACCCTGGGTCGGTTTCTGTTTCCCATTTGACTCATGCCAAAAAATACCCTTTTCTTCATACTAATGTGCTGGTCTTTTTATCAGTGCGCTGGCGAACATATTGCTGGTTGGGTGCCGCTGTGCGAATGCGTTGTCTAACAGATGACGGCGGACGTTTCAAACCACAAGCGCAGGGCGCAGATTTAAGCGCAGAACCAAGGGAACATCGCGGTGATTGCATACCCCCTAAAACAAGGCGTTATGGCGCTTTTGACGCTGGCATTTCTGGCATTGCTGGCAGGAAGTGCTGGTGCGGCGGCCCAGGCCCAAGGGCAAACTGTGGGCGCAAGCGGGAACCCCTTGCCCCGATTCGTTGCCATGAGTGCCAATAAAGCCAATCTGCGCACCGGACCAGGGCGGCAATATCCGGTGGCCTGGGTTTACCTAAAGCGCGGCCTGCCGTTGGAGATTATCGACGAACACGGTGCCTGGCGCAAAGTGCGCGACCATGAAGGCACCGTTGGCTGGATGCTGGTATCGCTTTTGTACGGCAAGCGTACTGTGATGATCCGCGGCAAACAACGCAGCCTGCGCGGCGCACCGGAACTGACTGCACCGGTAACCATCATTGCCGACCCCGGCGTGATCGGCGAAATAGATCAATGCGACGGCTTATGGTGCGAAGTTGTTATCGATGGCACAAGCGGATGGATTGAACGCCGCCATGTTTGGGGCGTTTATGCCGCAGAAGAGATAGACTGAGAGATCAGCTGAACGATATCTGAAACATCGACCAACATCACCATATTTTCATTCTTCGTAAAATTTCCCGTTAAAACTTTTAGCGAAATTTTCGGAGGCGACAATAACACCGTTTGATATAGCACCACAATGAACTTTGAGGCAGAGATGAGCCTGTCGACGTCTGCGGCACCAGTCTGACATTCAAGGGGTTGGCTTTCACACAAGAACAAGATGGAGCAATTTCATAGGTCCCCTCTTTTAATATGAATTCGAGCTAAATACAGGAGGCGGAGGTGCTAATGTCTCTATCGACTTGAAGCCTTAGACCGCAACTGCTATTAGACCTGCCCAGCGTTTCTATATAAATGAGAGCTGCTAACGTGGAACTTCTTACCAAAATCCAAGCTTCGCTTGGGACACCTTACTATCAGGATTCTGACGTTCTCTTGTACTGTGGCGATTCTCTGGAACTGATGAAAGATATTAACGACGAGCTCCTACCCCTTACGGTGACCTCACCGCCCTATAACATCGGTAAAGAGTACGAAGAACCAAAAAGCATTGATCAATACCTTGAATGGACCAGAAACTGGATAGAACAAATATATCGCATATCTTCTAGCAACGGTTCTTTCTGGTTAAACCTAGGATATACAGCCCTCCCCGGGAAAGCCAAAGCCATACCGTTACCTTATTTGATATGGGACAGGGTTCCCTTTTTTCTCATTCAGGAAGTGATCTGGAATTACGGCGCTGGAGTTGCCGGGAAAAAATTCTTTTCTCCACGAAATGAAAAGTTCCTTTGGTACGTTAAAGACTCGGCAGATTACACTTTCAATTTGGATGACATTCGAGATCCAAATGTAAAATACCCTAACCAAAGGAAAAATGGAAAACTGAGGTGTAATCCCCTAGGAAAAAACCCAACTGACGTATGGCAAATAGCGAAAGTTACCTCCGGCAAAAACAGATCATCCAGCGAAAGAACCATTCACCCTGCACAATTCCCCATAGATCTGGTTTCAAGAGCAATATTGGCTTCTAGCAATCGCGGTGATGTCGTGCTTGATCCATTTGTTGGATCTGGGTCTACAATCGAAGCCGCGCTGCGCAAAGGACGAAAAGCAGTAGGATTTGAATTAGAGTCTCGATATTTGGACATCGCAGTGGACCGGATAAAAAACGCTAGGCGGGACATCTCTGTTCAAGAAAGTCAAATGAGTATCTTTACGGATTTAAGCAGCCGGGAAAATGGTCGCTAACTTCTTTCGTGACAATTCAGCGCCGATAGAAGCCTGCTGGCCTGTAGGTTTCTTCTGGCCTACCCAATCTTCATCGTCAATCCAACCAAAACGAATCAATAGGACCTTCCTAGAAGGGTCTTGGTCTTTGGGCAATTTATAATTCACGACAAGATAGTAACCTGTACGATGCTTAGCTCTAGAATCAGACTTATGCCCTGTACTTCGATTGCCATAAAGTCCGGACTTGCTTGAAGAAGTCTTGATTTCAAACGAAAATTTTGAATCCTCTCCATTTACTATATCTTTTTCATACTTTGTGGAGCCCCCTCGCCACGTGGCATCGAGTTGGTTTAATCTATGCGCAATTAGTTTCTCTAACAGCACTCCGGTCGCCTGCGCCGGAAAAAAAATATCTTTGCCAATCACCAGTTTTGCACTGCCAAAGTTTGTAGCGTATATTTCCTCCCAACAATAATGAACCACTTCTACAAGCGAACTCATATCGATTGGAAAATTGTCGACCAGTTCTAAGGTTACTTTTTCCCATCCGGCTTTTGCAATTCCCGCATATGGTGAACTTAAAGTCATTCGCGGTCCTCGAACAACTTGCCAGGCGATAATTCTAACGCTTGGGCGATCTTAGAAATATTGATTAAGCTCACATTTCGCTCACCACGTTCGATGCCTCCGACATAAGAACGATCAAGCCCCGAAGAAAGCGCTAGTTCTTCCTGCGACAACCCTTTTTCAAGTCTCATTTGTCTGACGCGTCTGCCAAATTCTATTTTGATGTTCGTAGGAATTATTTTTTTCATGCTAACAGAGGGCGCAAATGAAAGGGCAATGTCCACGGACTTTAAGTACCATCTAATATCGATAGCGCACAGATTTTCGAACCAATGGTATAAAGCTTGATTCATAAATATAATTACTTATATAAGTAATTTCATAAAAATGATGAGCTGCATGATGGACAATGAGCTTTATTTCGAGATGGGGCTTGGCACCCGCATGCGCCGCCTGATCGAAACCATTTCAACCGGTATGGAGCGGGTATACGACGAAGCAGGCGTTAACGTGCGCACTGGACATTTTTACGCGCTATATGCGGTGGCCGAGCGCGGGCCATTAACCATAAACGCCATTGCCAATCTGGCGGGTTTTTCCCACTCGGCGGTTAGCCAGACGATCAAAAAACTGGTGACGGGAGGACTGGTGGAAACACAAGCCACAAATGATGGCCGCCAAAAACAGATCGCCCTTACCGCCCATGGCAGCCATATGGTTGACCGTATGCGCCCGATGTGGGCGGCGGCGGACGGCATGATCAAGGACGCCTGCACCGAATCGGATGTAGACATCATCGGCGCGATTACCGGGGTTGAGGCGGCGCTGACGCGCTGCAGTGTTTATGACCGGCTGCAGGAAAAGCTGGTTGGAAGTCCCTGCCCCAGCTTCACCATTGAAGAGTATCACGACCGGTGGCGACAAGCCTTCCATGACCTGAACATCTGGTGGATGCGCGACTATTTCCAAGTTGAGCCCATCGACGAAGTGATGCTCGGTGACCCGGAAAATCAGATTCTCGCCAAAGGCGGCGAAATATTTTTTGCTGTCGCCGAAAACCAGGCGGTTGGCACCGTTGCCATGAAGCGCGAACGCGCGGGTGTATTCGAACTGACCAAACTGGGCGTTGACCCGTCGGCGCAAAAAGGCGGCATGGGCCAGGCCTTGTGTGAGCACGTGATCGAGCGCTTTGTCGCGCGCGGCGGCAGCACCCTGTTTCTGGAAACCAATACGGTGCTGGAACCCGCAATCAAACTATACCGGAAGCTCGGGTTTGTGGAAAAGCCGGCTCCGGTGGAAAGCCCTTACGAGCGCTCAAACCACTATATGGAATGGCAGGCCCGAAATGACAGGTAACCTCGTTGAAATCACCGGATATAACCCTGCCTACAAACAAGCTTTCCATGACCTGAATATCGCATGGCTGGAGGAATATTTCACCGTCGAGCCCGCCCACCGGCAAATGCTGGAAAACCCCGAGGCCGAGCTGGTGGCCGGCGGCGGTGAGGTGTTTTTTGCAGTTCGCGGCCACAAGCAAAAATTGGAGGTTTTGGGCACCGTAGGGGTGCGCAATGCAGGCAACGGCATATACGAGTTGACCAAACTTGCGGTCAGTCCGGCAGCACAGGGCCTGGGACTGGGGCGTTGGTTATGTGAAACAGTGATCGATTTTTTCCGCGCAAACGACGGCAAGACGCTTTATCTGGAAACCCATAACAAGCTGAAATCGGCCTTGCGCCTCTACAAAAATCTGAATTTTGCGACAGTGCAAAACCCTGGTGACAGCCACTATGACGGCTGCGACCTTTATATGGAATGGCACGGCGACTAGCGAATTGAACAACAATTGGTCAGGCGGTGGTTCTTGCCTTTGGAAACACAATCAATATATCGGTGCCTGAACCCGGTTTGCTTTGTATATGAAACTCGGCGTCATGCAGCTGTAAAAGAGATTTTACCAGCGGCAAGCCAAGCCCCGTGCCGCCGCTTTGGCGGCTATAAGTCGTTTCACCCTGCTCAAATGGTTTCAACACACGCGCTATGGTCGCTGCGTCCATGCCAATGCCGGTGTCAGTGAGTGAAATTTCGATGCCACCATCCGGCATGGCTGTCGCCAGCAAAACAATCACTCCGCCAGACGGCGTAAATTTAATGGCGTTGGACAACAGGTTAATGAGAATTTGATGGAAACTGCGTTCATCTGCGAGCAACATTGGCACTGCACCGATCACTTCAATGACGAGCTTTATGTTTTTTTCTTTCGCCAACATGTCCATCATTTGACGCACCGTATCAAACATCTGTTCGATGCTGACGTTGTCCTGCGCCAAGTCAATTTTACCAGATTCAATTTTTGACAGGTCCAGAATATCGTTAATCAGTGCAAGAAGGTGGTCAGCGCTTTTTTCAATATCGTGCGCATATTCCTCAGTTTTGTTCGTCGCAATTTTACTGCCAGCTGCGCCTTGTAATACCTGCGAAAACCCAATAATGGCATTTAGGGGGGTTCTAAATTCGTGGCTCATATTGGCAATGAATGTCGACTTGGCCCGATTGGCTTGTTCGGCTTCGCGCGCGGCGAATTCAAGAATTCGGGCATTGTCTTCAACAGCCACCAACCTTTTTTCCGCAATGACCCCGAACCGTATGGAATTGGAGAGTTCGGTAAAAACCAGCAACAATACGACCTGGCCCAATAGTGTGGCCATCATAAAGATTGCGTGTGGCTCAAGAAAAGACAGTGGCCCAAACGTAAGCGACAGCAGGACACTTGCGCTGCAAACTGAAAAATATAGCCAACCCCAACGCCGTTGCAGTGCATTGGCCGGGCCAAAAACCAAAGATGTATAATAAATTGGTATCCACAGAACATAATATTCGACATTACTGTCCAGGCCAAGCGAGCCTTCCACCATCCCGATGATCAGGCCAAGCCCTGTGAAAGCCTTGAAGATAGTCACCAGCGTTCTAATCTGGGCCTCGTCACACAGCATGAAACCAAGCCAGAACAAAAAGAGTCCGACAGCAAATACTGGACCAATCGCTCGCTCAAAAGTTGATATGAAATCAAATCTAAAGCCTGCAAGGACAAAAATAATCGACGCGAAGCACACCAGTCCCACAACCCACACCAGCACACGGCGGGATATGCCAATGTCTCGCTCAAACTCTGTCAGATACGGTTGAATAGCTGCACCCCCTACCCCCCACGATACCCGGGGAAAGTAAAAATACAGTAAATTTAATCGTGCCGCATGCCAAGCATACCAACGGTTTTGAAGTGTTTATACATCAATAAAGGGTAATTATCGTATACAATACAACTTAAAAGTGATGCCGCCAATGAAAGAAACCCCCGGCAAAACCCAGGCTTGATAAGTCGGCACAGCTGTCGCTTCTAATCGCCGGTCATGATCCGGTCGACCAGCTGTTTCACGGTCGGTACAAACCCGTTCGAGTAGAACGGATCGCTGCCAAAGCGGAACGCGTTATGGCCGGCGAAAACCAGATTATTTTCAACGCTGCCCTCGTGGGCAACATCTTCCAGCGTTTTCTGGATACAGAAGCTGCGCGGGTCAGCAAGGCGCCCGGTTGAGTTTTTCTCATTATCGGCCCAGCTTGAAAAACGGCACTGGCTCAAACAGCCAACACAGTCGGCCTGGTCCTTGCGAATTTCCGCGCATTTTTCGCTGGTGACGAAAATCAGGCTGTCGCCCGGCGTTTTCATCGCCTTCTGATAACCCCCGGCTTGCCAGCCCTGAACTTTTTCCACGTCCGTGCCGCGTACAAAATATTTTTTTCGGTCAATCACCATCTGGGTGTTGAACTCTTCCGACGGTTTAGACGAAAAATCCACCTGGCGGTCATTGCGGCCAACCAGTTCGCCGATAAAACTGTTCTTCAGCGCGCTGGAGAAAAAGCCGGTCGGGCTGAAGTTTTGCAACAGAATGTCGCCTGCCTTCAACTCCATCAGCCGCTTTTTCCATTTGTCGGAAATCGGGCTTTCCTTGGTCAACAATGGCCGGGTACCAAACTGGAAAACAATTGGACCAAGTTCCTTGTTGTTGATCCAGTCTTTCCATTCTTTCAGGTTCCAGACACCGCCCGCCATAATGATCGGCGTTTCGCCGAGGCCCAGCTTGCGCATGATGGCCCGAAGCTCAAGAACGCGCGGGTACGGGTCGCCTGGTTTGGTTGGGTCCTCGGCGTTCGACAGACCGTTGTGGCCGCCCGCGAGCCACGGGTCTTCATAAACCACACCGCCCAGCAGGTCGGAAAAATTTTTATAAGCCCGTTTCCACAGCAAGCCAAACGCACGGCCGCTGGAAACAATGGGGTAATAATGGGTGTTGTATTTGGCTGCCAATTCGCCAAGTTTAAAGGGCATACCAGCCCCACAGGTAACGCCGCTGACCATGCCTTTAGTGCGCTCAAGCACGCCGTGAATGATGCGCTGTGCGCCGCCCAGTTCCCAAAGCATATTGATGTTGATAAGGCCTTCGCCGCGCGAAAGTTCCCACGCTTTGCGCACCTGATCGATGGTGCCCCGAATGGAATATTCAACCATTTCATCATGGCGTTCGCGGCGGGTACGGCCCTGATAGTCATGAACCTCAACGTTTCCGTGCTGGTCATACTGGTCGGCGATCACCGCAGATATGGTTCCAACACCGCCCGCAGCAGCCCACGGCCCAGAACTGGCCCCAGCTGAAATGGCAACGCCCTTGCCGCCTTCAATCAATGGCAAAACTTCTTTGCCAGCAATTTTGATCGAATCCAGGTTGAAGCTCATCAACGTCCCCTAAAGTACACATTATAAAGGCAGTCACTTGCCTTTGTCTCTAGCCCTAATTCGCGGTCCATCAACGGCCCGCAGGTCGTGCGCAATCATAACAAACGCGCCCGCATATACTAATTATTTCTGTCTCATCCTAAAACTGGCGTGAGGCTAACCCACACCAGTTTCTTTTTTATGACTACGGCAACAGCACCACAAAGGATGCAGCCCGTTGCACCAAACAGCGCAAATTAGTTGCGCCGAGGGCCTTTGCTCGGGCCAGACTTTGGCGGTGCTGCGTTTGGATCGTCTTCACCAGTTTCCTGGTCTACAACCCGCATCGACAAACGCACCTTGCCGCGGCCATCAATCTCGAGGCATTTCACGAACACTTCGTCGCCTTCGTTGACCACGTCGGTTACTTTCTCAACGCGCTCTTCAACAAGCTCCGAGATATGCACAAGGCCGTCACGGCTGCCCATGAAGTTTACAAATGCGCCGAAGTCCATAATGCGAACAACTTTACCTTTGTAAATGGTGCCAACTTCAGGCTCGGCAACAATGCCGGTAATCCATGCTTTGGCGGCTTCAATTTCGCTAGCGACAGACGAAGCGATTTTGATGGTGCCGTCATCATCGATGTTGATCTTGGCGCCGGTTTGCTCAACGATCTCACGGATCACTTTACCACCAGTACCAATCACTTCACGAATTTTGTCAGACGGAATCTTCATGGTCTCGATGCGCGGTGCATGCTCGGAAAGTTCTTCGCGTGCGCCGGAAAGGCCTTTGTTCATCTCGTCAAGAATGTAGGCACGACCACGGCCAGCCTGTTCAAGCGCTGCTTCCATGATCTCTTTGGTGATGCCAGTGATCTTGATGTCCATCTGCAGGGCAGTGATGCCTTCTGATGTACCGGCCACTTTAAAGTCCATGTCACCCAGGTGGTCTTCGTCGCCGAGGATGTCTGACAGAACTGCAAAATCATCGCCGTCCTTGATCAGGCCCATGGCAATACCGGAAACCGGACGGGTGATAGGAACACCCGCGTCCATCATCGCGAGAGAGGCACCACAAACGGACGCCATTGAAGACGAACCGTTCGATTCGGTAATCTCGGATACGATCCGGATCGTGTAAGGGAATTCCTCAGCGTCCGGCAGGACTGCATGCACGGCGCGCCAGGCAAGTTTACCGTGGCCAACTTCGCGGCGGCTGGTGAAACCCATCCGGCCTGCTTCGCCTACAGAGTATGGCGGGAAGTTGTAGTGCAGCATGAATTTTGAGCGGTAAGAACCAGCAAGCTGGTCAATAATCTGCTCGTCTTCGCCGGTACCCAGTGTTGCCACAACAAGACCCTGGGTCTCGCCGCGTGTAAACAGGGCAGAACCGTGGGTGCGTGGCAGAATGCCCGCTTCTGAGCGCACGTCGCGCACATCGTCAAGCGCGCGGCCATCGATGCGTTTACCGGTTTTTAGAACGTTACCGCGAACAATGTTGCTCTCAAGCTTTTTCGTCAGGTCGCCGACCATCTGCGATGTGAAGTCGTCATTTTCTTCAACCAGCGCAGCAACGGCTTCTGAAACCGCCGCTTTCACGTCGTTGATCTTGCCAACGCGTTCCTGCTTTGCTGTTGTCTCATACGCAGCGCGCAGACCAGCTTCACCGGCTTTGGCAATTGCAGCTTCAAGAGCAGATGTATCAACTGGCTCTTCAAGTTCCCAAGGCTCTTTAGCCGCTGATTCAGCCAGGTCGATGATCATATCGATCACAGGCTGACACGCGTCATGGCCGAAACTAACGGCGCCGAGCATGATATCTTCTGAAAGCTCTTTCGCTTCCGATTCGACCATCAGAACAGCGTCGCCGGTACCGGCAACAACCAGCTCGAGATCGCTCTCTTTCACTTCTTCAAGTGTTGGGTTGAGGATGTATTCGCCGTCTTTGTAGCCAACTTTCGCACCCGCGATCGGGCCGAAGAACGGCAGACCAGACAGGGTAAGGGCGGCAGAAGCGCCGATCATGGCAACGATATCGCTATCGTTTTCCAGGTCGTAGCTGACAACGGTACAGATAATCTGTACTTCGTTCTTGAAGCCTTTAGGGAACAGCGGGCGAACCGGACGGTCAATCAAACGGCATATCAGTGTTTCTTTTTCAGAAGGGCGCGCTTCGCGCTTGAAGAAGCCACCTGGGATCTTGCCAGCAGAATAATATTTTTCCTGGTAGTTAACCGTCAGCGGGAAGAAGTCCTGCCCAGGCTTGACGGAGCGTTTACCAACAACAGTACAAAGCACTGTTGTGTCGCCGTAAGTTGCCATTACAGCGCCGCCAGCCTGGCGCGCTACATGACCAGTTTCAAGTACGAGGGTACGGCCACCCCATTCAATTTCTTTTCGATGTATATCAAACATATATTTTTACCTTTCACGAGCCCCCGGATACGCATTTTCAGATGTCGTATTTTCAAAAGCCGGGCCGGCTCTGCACACCCCCTATGGGCGTGCCTTATCGTATAGTGTCCAAAACCGACCCCATGCCGGTTCTGGAAGTGATTGCTGATTTTCAGGATTGAACGGCACCTGCCGTTTTTCTTGCACCTGAAAAGCAAGAAGGCCGGTCCCAACAGGACCGGCCATGATGATCAGCTTATTTCCGGAGACCAAGGCGACCGATAAGCGTCTTGTAACGCTCGGCGTCTTTGCCCTTCAGGTAATCCAGAAGTTTGCGGCGCTGGTTTACCATTTTGATCAGGCCACGCCGGGAATGGTTATCCTTTTTGTGGTCCTTGAAATGTTCGGTCAGCGTCACGATACGCGATGTCAGGATAGCGGACTGTACTTCCGGTGAACCGGTGTCGCCTTCCTGAATTGCATATTCCTTGATCAGTTCTTGTTTCTTTTCAGCAGTAATCGACATCGATCTTCTCCTTAAAATTTACATATTGAAGACCCGCAGTGGTCGAATAATATCGGCCCTGGCTTCCGCAATCGCGACCGGCACCGTGCCGTTCATCAAAATGCAGACGCCCTGCTTAGCTTTGGGATTTTGGATTGACCGACCCATTTGGATGTCGGTGGCCTCCGGAGCCGTAACGGCAAGCGCCGGGATGTCGTCTAGCGCGGTCGTTACAGGCTGCAATAGGCCCGCAGCGCGCGCACTATGGCTCAAGTCCTCCAGCAATTCCAGCGAAATCGCGCCCTT
>JAJFIT010000171.1 GCA_021774775.1 Alphaproteobacteria bacterium
CATTGTCTACAGTGATTGCTGGCGTGGGTATAATGTATTGGACGTTAGCGAGTTAAAAAACTTTCGTATCAACCACTCAAAGCTGTTTGCGGACAAACATAATCATATCAACGGTATTGTGAACTTCTGGAATCAGGCCAAGCGTCATATGAGGAAATTTAACGGTGTTCCCAAGGTGCATTTTGGTCTATTTTTGAAGGAATGTGAGTGGCGCTTTAATAACAGTGACCCATCGTTCCAATTAAAACAATTGAAGCAATGGGTTAAATTAAACATGGGTTAGGTATCTAGGGCAGCCCCTAAACGATTTTACCCTTCATAGCTGCGAATGCAGCTTATAGCCCTCTTTGTAATAGAGTGTCATTGTGGTGATGAAGGCGTCGTCGAGCCACGTGGTTCGATCAATGACAAAGATCGCCGCGCCTACATTGGTTTCGAGCGCCGTAGCAATTTTTTCGTTGGCGTTTACAGCTGAAAAGGCCACGTCCCCGCTTGAAAATGGAACTGTTTTAACAAGCCATTCATTGGCACTGATAATATCAAGCGGTGCTGTCAGAATTTCTGGAACCGTTTGTGTATTTACCCAGCGTTCTTCATAGGCGAAAGGGCGGCTATCTGCGTAATGGATGGTTTGCATGTGGGCGGCTTTTTCCCCTGCCGGGATATGCAGTCGCGACCGCACAGGGGGAGGGGGCAGTTTCAGTTTGTTGCTGACCAGACGGTGGCTATAGTCACAGCCTGCAGCTCCCACCTGTTCGCGCAGAATAGGAATTTCGAATTTGGCCTGCCTGACCGGCATATGACAGACCCGTGTGCCACCTTTGCGTTTTCTAACAACCAGCCCTTCGTCGGCCAATGCCTGCAGCGCGCGGTTTACTGTTGTTCGGGCGCATCCATATTCGGTGGCCAAATCTGTTTCACCGGGAATGCGAGACCCAAGCGCCCATTCGCCGGATTGGATTCGCCCCAACAGGGCTTGTCGGATGGATTGGTGTGATATGACGGTCATAGCGCGCGTCTCAATTTCTTGATTGTGCTTGAATATTGGCTGGCAATTTTGTCTCTGTTTACGTGAATGCCATCTTTTACAACATGCCTGCCGGCGCTCCATACATCGCTTACAAGTTCGTCACCACAAGCAAAAATCCATGTATCCAGAATGGCGTCGTGGGAAAGACCGGCAACCGCGTAGTGGCTGTCGTCCAGCGCGACCAGATCGGCAAATGCGCCAACTTTGATGCGGCCGGCATCACGGCCAATGGCTTGGGCACCGCCCGATGCAGCGCGCCCGTACAGAAACCGTCCGTTTGACTGGGTGTTTTCATCGCTTAAAACCACGCGGCGTCTGTCGCGCAGACGCTGTGAAACTTCAAGCATGCGCAGCTCTTCGCTTAGGGCAATTTTTACGTTGGAATCGGAACCAATGCCAAAAGCACCACCGCGCTTTAAAAAGCGTGACGCGTTGAAAATCCCGTCACCCAGGTTGGCTTCAGTGAGCGGGCACAGACCAGCCACTGCACCAGACCGGGCCAGACCATCAACCTCTGTGTCATCCATATGGGTCGCGTGGATCAGGCACCACCGTTCATCGATCGGCATGTTGTTGAGCAACCACCTTATGGGTCGTGCTCCAAGCGTTTTTGTCACGTCGTCAACCTCGCCGATCTGCTCCGCAGCGTGGATATGAATTGGGTTTTTGGGTGCGAGATCGATAGCTGTTTTCAGCCCCTCTGCGGAAACAGCGCGCAAGGAATGCGGTGCCACGCCCAGCACGAAATCGTTCGGGTGTGTGTCCATTTGAGAGTTGATATTGGAAAATAATTGCTCAAATTGATCGATATTGCATCCAAACCGCCGTTGTCCACCCCGAAGGGGGCGTTCATCAAGGCCGCCTTGCATATACAAGACAGGCAGATGTGTGTAGCCAATGCCGGTTAAGCGTGCCGCCTTGAAATGGCGAAGCGATAATTCCTCCAACTGCCCATAAGGCTCGCCTCCCGGTGCGTGATGCACATAATGAAACTCGGCCTGGGAGGCAAAACCAGCCTCCAGCATTTCCATTTGTACCTGAGCGGCCACAGCTTCAATGTCGTCCGGCGAAAGGATGTCCAGAAAACGATACATAACTTTACGCCAGGTCCAGAAATCGTCTTGTGCTGTCGGCCCGCGCCGTTCTGCCAACCCCGCCATGGCTCGCTGGAAGCTGTGGCTATGGACGTTGGAAAGGGCTGGCAGCAGGATGCCAGCCGATGCAGTGGCTAGATCGTTGTTGTCAACGACTCCTGAAATCCGGCCATCGTCACCAATTTCAACTGTAACGTTCTGTCGCCAACCCTCTGAGGTCAAAGCTTGTCTGGCGGCGATAGCGGTGGCCATAATACTTGCATCCAAAATTATTATGTGCATACATAATAACATGTTTCCGTCCAATAACAAGGGCACCAAAATCAATGAAACAAGATCTGCTTTTAACTGGATGCAAGCTCGCGGCGATGCAGCAGGGCGAGTGTGCTTACGGTCTAATTGGTAACGGTGCGGTATTTTTGCGCGCCGGTCGCATTGCGTGGGTCGGCGATGCTGACAGCATTCCGGCAGAATATGCGGGCAGCGAGACCGAAAATCTCGGTGGGCGTTTGGTGACCCCGGCCTTGATCGACTGTCATACTCATCTGGTTTTTGGCGGAAACCGCGCAAAAGAGTTTGAAATGCGCCTGAACGGTGCCAGCTACGAAGACATTGCCGGAACAGGCGGCGGTATTATCTCAACAGTAAAGGCCACTCGGGCCGCAACCGATGGTGAGCTTATCGAACTCGCGCTAAAGCGGATCGATGACCTCATCAGCGAAGGCGTTGGTGTGGTAGAAATAAAGTCTGGTTACGGTCTGACCATTGACGATGAAATACGCATGCTGCGGGTTGCGCGCCGATTGGAAACATTGCGCCCGGTAAAAATTGTCACAACATGGCTGGCGGCTCATGCCGTTCCGCCGGAATACACAGGTCGCGCAGACGCCTATATCGATGAAATCGCGATACCCGGCCTGCAGCAAGCCGCTGCTGAGGGGTTGGTGGATGCTGTTGATGGTTTTTGCGAAAATATTGCTTTTTCGCGGGATCAAATTGAGCGGGTGTTTATCGCCGCCAAGGCCCTGGGCCTGCCGGTAAAACTGCACGCGGAACAATTGAGTGACCAAAAGGGCGCATTGCTTGCCGCCCGCTACAGTGGGCTTTCCGCTGATCACCTGGAATATCTGGACGAAAAGGATGTGGAGGCGTTCGCGGCATCCGGCGCAGTGGCAGTGCTGTTGCCCGGCGCTTTTTATATGCTGGGCGAGACCAAACTACCCCCGGTGAGTGCTTTTCGCACGAACGGTGTTGATATTGCGATTGCAACAGACTGCAACCCCGGAAGCTCGCCTATTTCGTCGATCCTGACGGCGATGAATATGGCTTGCACGCAGTTTGCGGTCACGCCTGAGGAAGCATTGCTCGGTGTCACGCGGCATGCCGCAAAGGCGCTGGGCCTGTCCGACCAATACGGTATTATTGCGCCGGGTTATATGGCGGAACTGGCGATTTGGGACGCGGATCACCCTGCCGAGCTTTCATACTGGGTGGGCGGCTCGCCCTTGCATAAATATATTACTCGAAGGGCCATGAAATGACGCTGTCTCTTTTGCCCGGTGAAACCAAACTGGCTGTTCTGGAAAAAATATACCGCGAAGGCGGGCCCTTTGAACTGGCGGGCATTGCCTTTGACGCCGTGAACCGCAGCGCTGCAATCCTTGCTGAACGGGTCAAAACCGGAGACGCAATATACGGCGTTAACACCGGGTTCGGCAAACTGGCATCTGTTCGCATCGACGATGAAAATCTTGTGGCCCTACAGCGCAATCTGGTGCGCTCCCACAGCGCGGGTGTTGGTGAGCCGCTGCCCGCCGACGTGGTGAGGCTTATCGTGGCGCTAAAATGCCTGTCGCTCGGGCGCGGTGCATCGGGTGTTCGCCCCGCTGTTATTCATCAGCTTCAAAATATGCTCAAGGCAGACATCATTCCGCTGATACCGGTAAAGGGCTCGGTAGGTGCGTCGGGCGACCTTGCGCCGCTGGCGCATATGGCTGCTGCCCTGATTGGTGAAGGGGACGTTTTTCTCCGGGGTAAGCAAATGGCCGCTGGTGAAGCCCTGCAAGCCGCTGGTTTAACGCCGCTGGGGCTGCAGGCAAAGGAAGGTCTTGCCCTGCTGAATGGCACCCAGGTGTCCACGGCACTTGCTTTGGCAGGTCTGTTTGGCGCCTGGCGTTTGGGTGTAACATCGCTGGCGACAACTGCGCTGTCAATCGATGCTGCGATGGGCTCGAACGCTCCGTTCCACGATGATATCCACCAGTTGCGGGGTCACCGAGGGCAGATTGAAAGCGCTGCCAGACTTCGCGAGCTGCTGGCTGGCTCTGAAATCAGGCGAAGCCACAAGCAGGGCGACGAGCGGGTTCAGGACCCTTATTGTTTAAGGTGCGCACCCCAGGTCATCGGCGCTTGCCTTGACCAGTTGCGTTATGCTGGCACAGTGTTGGAAACCGAGGCCAACGCCGCAACCGACAATCCGCTCATTTTGTCAGACGGCGAAATTGTTTCTGGCGGAAACTTCCATGCCGAGCCTGTTGCATTTGCCGCTGATAACGCAGCCCTTGCAATTTCGGAAATTGGCAGTATCGCACAGCGGCGCGTTGCTTTGCTTGTCGACCCAGCGCTGAGTTTTGGCTTGCCTGCCTTTTTGGCACCTGACCCCGGATTGAGCTCGGGGTTGATGATCGCCGAGGTTACGTCTGCCGCCCTGATGAGCGAAAACAAGTCCTTGTCAAACCCACGCTCGGTAGACTCGACACCGACATCTGCCAATCAGGAAGACCATGTATCTATGGCTTGCCATGGTGCGCGACGGTTGCTTGAGATGAACGGCAATCTGGCCGGCATTCTTGGTGTTGAAGCAATGGTCGCAGCCCAAGGCGTTGAGCTGCGCGCACCGTTGCAAACCAGTGACCGCCTGACCGCGATAGTCGCTGATATTCGCAGTGTCTGCCCTCCGCTACTGGATGATCGCATGGTTGCTACGGACATCGAGGCAATGGCTGCACTGGTCCATGGCAGCGATGTTTTGTGCCAGTTGGAAGGCAACATCGCACCAATTGAGCTAGGTACGTGAGACCTGTAACCGTCACACGCGGTGCAGGGCCGATCATTCTGGGCCAGCCCCATTCGGGTACATTTGTGCCGGATGAAATATGGGCCAATCTCAATCAATTGGGTCAGGACCTCCGGGACACAGACTGGCATGTACCACAGCTTTATGGTGGCTTGCTGGACGGTGTTACCGTCGTGCGGGCAAATTTTAGCCGCTACGTGATCGACGCCAACCGCGACCCAAAGGGAATCAGCCTTTACCCCGGTCACAACACCACCGAATTGGTGCCAACATCAACGTTTGACGGCGCGCCCATATGGCACCAACTGCCCACTGACACAGATATTGCCTTTCGTCTGGTCAAGTTTCATGGCGCGTATCATAGCGCGCTGGCGTCGGAAATTGCTCGGGTTAAGGCCGAACACGGCTTTGCAGTTCTTTACGATTGCCATTCAATTCGGTCGGAAATCCCTTATTTGTTTAATGATCAGTTGCCCGATCTGAACATCGGTGACAATGACGGCGCTACGTGCTCGCCGCTTATCACTGCTGCGATTGAAGGCGTTTGCGCCAAACAATCGAAATATAGTCATATAGTCAACGGGCGCTTTAAAGGTGGCTGGACAACCAGACATTACGGCAACCCAAGGGACGGCGTTCATGCAATTCAAATGGAATTGGCGCAGCACCAATATCTGGCGAGTGAGAAGCTGCCTTTCCACTATGACGAAAATAAATCGAATGCCCTTAGGGTAGTCCTGCGAAACATTCTCGAAGCAATTCAACATTCAGTTCAATCAAGTCGATTGATGGAGACATAGCGTGGATAGACATCTTCCCAACAGACGAGACGTTAAAAGCCCAACCGGGTCGGAGCTTAATTGCCGTAGCTGGGCGACGGAAGCCCCTTTCAGGATGCTCCAGAATAATCTGGACCGCGAGGTAGCCGAAAACCCCGATGAATTGGTGGTGTACGGCGGCATTGGCCGCGCAGCGCGGACATGGTCTGACTTTGACCAGATCACCAGCACCCTGAAAACATTGACCGATGAGCAGACTTTGATTGTTCAATCGGGCAAACCTGTTGGAGTTTTTGAGACTCACAGCAATGCGCCGAGGGTGTTGATAGCCAATTCCAATATCGTTCCGCACTGGGCCAACTGGGATCACTTTAATGAGCTCGATAAGCAGGGCCTTATGATGTACGGCCAGATGACCGCCGGTTCCTGGATTTACATTGGTACCCAGGGCATCGTTCAGGGCACCTACGAAACCTTTGTGGAAGCGGGCCGCAAGCATTA
>JAJFIT010000172.1 GCA_021774775.1 Alphaproteobacteria bacterium
GACGGTTTCGTAACTGCATTGTTCGACAACGGCCTTGCGCTTGACGTGTTCCGCCTGCCGGTTGCTATTTTCCAAAACCCGGACGGCCTGACACGGCGTCAGGGCAATTCGTTTGGCATCTCAGACTTTTCAGGCACTTTCGCGTTGCAGCGTGCCGGTGAAGGCGGTGCCGGAAAAATCGCACCCAACTCGCTCGAGCAATCAACCGTTGATCTTGCCAACGAGTTTTCAGAATTGATTAAAGTCCAGCGGGCTTTCTCAGCCTCCACCAGAATAATCACGACATCTGATGAGATTTTGGAAGAGCTGACCAGACTGTAATTAGCACTATACACTTCTTTTGCATGAAGCGGGTGGCCGTTTGGCCGCCCGTTTTCGCTGAAAACGATCAAATTTTCCGAGCCGTATCAACAAAATTAGATACAATTTTATTTATTAGGTCTTTGTTAAACTGCAAGCCCTTAAAATGCCCTAAGTCATTCAGATCAATATGATTCGCGACAAAAACAAAAGGGCTGAAGATCACTTTTATGACCATTGCAACCAAGGATATCACCGTACCACCCGAAGGAGATAAAAGCCTTCAGCGCATCGACCTGCCAAGCCCGAACACAAAACGCTGGGTAGCACGCCGAAAGGCGCAGGTTGTTTATGCCGTCCAGTCCGGCGTGATCAGCCTAACCGACGCGTGCGAACGATATTCGTTGTCGGTCGAGGAATTCTTGTGCTGGCAACGAGCCATCGAAAATAATGGCGTTCCTGGTCTGAGGGCGACGCGACTGCAAAAATACCGCGCCGAGACTATGACAACATCCGCAAAAATCTAAACCAAATCAGCGCCTTTTCCGGGGCTGCATCACACTTTTTTAGACCTTTGAGAATAATAATAGGCAACTTTTGCCTAGATTTAACGATCTGTTTACCTTGATCACGTATTTCTCAATCAACGACTAGAAAAACGATGCTTAAACCATAATTACCGGAATATACGTTGGATAGTTTAATACAATTTTTGCGGAACCTGGGAACAGGAAGACTGCTTCTCATCTCGCTCGTTGGCGCTGGCACACTGGCTTTTTTCTTCATAGTCATCGGCGGCCTCAGAACTTCACCCATGACAGCCCTATATACTGACCTGGACCCGGCAGATGCGGCAACCATCGCCCAGCGCCTGGAAACAGACGGAATCCCCTATGAAACCACCGCCGGTGGTCGCATTGTTCGGGTACCGCAGGACCAAGTGGACCGGCTACGCCTGTTGTTAGCTGGCGAAGGCTTGTCTGGTGGCGTGATCGGCAAGGAAATTTTCGATCAGGAATCCAGTTTCGGCCGCACCAGCTTTGAACTTAACGTCAATTACGTGCGCGCCATTGAGGGTGAGCTATCTCGTACCATCAAATTTATTCGGGCTGTTTCAGAGGCGCGGGTTCATATCGTGATGCCTGAACGGAGGCCATTCCAGCGTGAAGGCTCGGGCCCATCAGCTTCTATTTTGCTTAAAACAAACGGTGCACTGGGCCAAGGGCAAGCGCTTTCAATTCAGGCACTTGTTGCGTCTGCTGTGCCGGGTTTGTCACCTGACCGGGTTACCATATCTGATACGATGGGGCGTTTACTTGTAGACGGCGCGGCTGAAGGCGACTACGCCAGCCTTTCAAGCTTGGAGGACGCCCGCCAGTCAAAAGAACAACAGTACCGCGCCAAAATTGAACAATTATTGTCGCGCCGTGTGGGCGATGGCCGGGTTCGCGCAGAAGTTTCTGTTGATATGGACATGAGCCGTACGACAAAAAGCGAAACAACCTATGACCCCGACGGACAAGTAATATTGTCGTCAAATGTTCGCGAACAATCTGCGAACGAGAAAACCGATGTGGGTGGTCAGGTATCGGTTTCCAATGCTCTACCTGACGCAGCGGGAGGACCGGGCGGTGCCGGGAGCAACAGTCAAACCACCGAAGAAACAACCAATTTTGAAAACTCAAAAACCGAAACCGTAACTGTTCAGGAGCCGGGTCAGGTTACCCAAATTCGGGTATCAGTGCTTGTAGACGGGATCCGAACACTGGACGACGGCGGCAACACGACGGCGTATCAGGACCGCGATGCGGCCGAGATAACCCAGCTTCAACAGCTTGTAGAATCTGCAATTCCCTATTTGGCAACCCGCGGTGACACTGTTGTGGTTCAAAGCCTTCGCTTTGTTGACCCCGCACCCTTGGTAGCCGCTGACCCGGGCTTTAGCCTGTTTGGCCTCAGCAAGGCAGATTTAGTGGATGTTTTGTCTACCGGCGGTTCCTTTGTTGCGGTCATTCTTGTGATCCTGCTGGTTGTCAGGCCCCTTGTTATTCGGGTGATCGAGGCGATTCCAGACGCGCCGCCTCCGCCTGACCCTGCGCAATTGGAAGCCAACATACCAGACACACCGGCCATCGCCGGACCGGCCCAGGTTACGCCTGATATTATGGCCGCCGCCGCGGGAGGCGATGAAAACGCCACCGCGCTGGTGATGGCAGCACGCCAGCAGGGTTCGCTTAGTCTGGACCAAATGGGCACCGATACCCGGATAGATGTGGCCCAGGTTGAGGGGCGCGTTCAGGATTCGGCCATCAAGAAAGTCGCAAACATTATCAAGACCAATCCCGACGAATCCGTTTCGATTGTTCGCCATTGGCTCTATGCCGACTGAACATATGGCAATGGCGATAGCCAATTCGCAATAAAGAGGACGCAGCGTGAGTATTGAGGTAGGCAAATTATCGGGCGCTCAAAAAGCCGCAGCATTTATGCTTGCGATCGGGGAAGATTCTGGCCGCGGCATATGGGAACTGCTAACCGACGACGAAGTTAAAGAGCTATCCCAGCACATGTCTTCCCTTGGCTCTGTGAATGCGCAGGACGTGGAAGATTTGTTTGTTGAATTTGCATCACAAGTATCAACCGTTGGCAACTTGACCGGTTCGTTCGAAAGCACAGAACGGCTTTTGGGTAAAATGTTGCCCGGTGACCGGGTATCGCAAATAATGGACGAGATTCGAGGCCCGGCAGGTCGCACTATGTGGGACAAGCTTGGCAACGTGAATGAAATGGTTCTCGCCAGCTATCTCAAGAATGAATATCCGCAAACCGTTGCGGTTGTTTTGCAGAAAATCAAGGCCGAACATGCGGCTAGGGTACTGTCTGTTTTGCCGGAAGACTTCTCTATGGAAGTCATCATGCGCATGTTGCGCATGGAGTCCGTTCAAAAAGATATTTTGGATAAAGTTGAGCAAACCCTGCGGGTGGAGTTCATGAATAACCTTGCCCGCACCAATCAGCGCGACAGTCATGAAACAATCGCGGAAATATTCAACTTTCTTGATCGCAGCGCTGAATCCAGATTTTTGGCTGCACTCGAAGACCGAAACCGCGATTCTGCCGAACGCATCCGCGCCCTAATGTTCACATTTGAAGATTTGGCCAATATGGACCCAAGCGGTGTCCAGACCCTGCTTCGAAATGTCGACAAAGACAAGCTGGCACTTGGCATGAAAGGCGCGTCTGACACCCTGCGGGATTTATTCTTTTCAAACATGTCCGAACGCGCAGCAAAAATTCTGCGCGAGGATATGGAGGCGATGGGCCCTGTGCGCCTGCGCGACGTTGACGATGCGCAAATGGACATGGTCAACAAAGCCAAAGACCTGGCTGAAGCAGGCGAAATTCTGCTCTCAGACAACAAGGGCGAGGACGAGTTGATTTACTAATGACCAGCCCCGTGAAATATACATTTGATCAGGCATTCGATGGCGGTGCAAAATCCCGCTATGATCTCGAGATCGAGCGGTTGGTTGATGAAGCTAATCAGGCGCGTAAAGACAGTCTTGCCAAAGGCATCGAAGAAGGACGCGTCCAGGCCCTCGGTGAAATTGAAGCAGCAACAAAAGACGCTATGATCGAGCTGACCCGGGTTGCACAAGAGCTTTTCAACCAGCATCAGCAGCTGGAATCCAACCTGAAGCAGGAAATGGTTCATCTATCCTATGCCATTGCTTCCAAGCTTTCATCGGCACTCATTCGGTCGAAACCAACAGCAGAAGTTCAGGCACTGATCGAAGATTGTTTGGCGACAGCAGCACCAGAGCCCAGGCTTGTGATTCGAGTTTCAGAAACAATCTGCGATGAGATCGCCAAACAGCTGGATGCGATGAAAAACGCAACCAACTTTACCGGCGACATCGTGTTGATCGGCGAGCCAAAGCTGGCAGCACTCGATTGCCGCGTGGAATGGCCTGACGGCGGCTCTGAACGCAAACATGACACCGTAAAACACGAGATTGAAGACGCAGTTCAGCGCTTTGTAATATCCGACACCGAACAGAATCCGCACCCGACCACTGAAGCAAAATCCGGAGCGGCACCTGAAAAAACACCGGCTGCAAAATCAGTGGCACCGCTTTGACAAAGAACCTGTCCGGCGGCTGTGTCGGGCTCAAGTGATAGAACGATAGGGAAGAAACATGGCAAACGAAGGCGATACCACTGAAGACATTGGTTTAACCAACCTGTCATCAGACGGCGCAAGCAGCCCCGACCTTGCACCCAAGGAAGACGGTCAGGTGCGCACCGCGCAGGAACTGGAACCCGTGTTCGACGTACCGGTGCGAGTGCAGGCCATTCTTGGCCGGTCCACCCTGGAAGTAAGTCAGTTGCTGAAACTTGCTCCGGGTGCAGTGGTCGAATTGGACCGAAAAGTCGGCGAAGCCATTGATATTTATGTGAATAATAGATTGGTGGCCCGCGGAGAAGTTGTTCTGGTTGAAGACCATCTGGGTGTCACCATGACCGAGATCATCAAACTCGACGGTGCGGCTATTTAACTCGTAATGGAAGGACGCCCAAGCATATGAGTACGGTTTTTGGCATGTTGACCGCTTTTTTGCTGGTTGTCGGTGCGATCCTGCTCGGGGGTTCGCCGCTCGCCTTTGTAAATCTGCAAGGCGTCTTGATCGTTGTGCTGGGCACTTTTGCTGTCACCGCCATCAGCTTCAGGCTGCAAGAGATGATATCGCTGCCTACCAACATATGGACATTGCTGCGCCACGGACAGCGCGATCCCAATGAAGAAGCAATCAAGGTATTGAAAATCGCGGTCGAGGCCAGAAAACACAACGATATCCTGATGCTTGAACGCCTGCTGCCACGGCTGAAAGATACGCCTTTTTTGATGAAGTCAATGCAGCTTGTTGTCGACGGTGCCCAGCCAGACGAAATTGAGCAAATTATGCGGCGCGAAGCCAGCACTGCCAGCGCGCGCCACATGCGGGCGGTCGATTTTCTGCGCCGCGCCGGCGATGTCGCGCCGGCGATGGGCCTGATTGGTACGCTGATTGGCCTGGTGCGCATGCTTGGCAATCTTGACAATCCCACGGAAATTGGGCCGTCGATGGCCGTGGCACTGCTGACAACTTTCTACGGTGCCGTTTTGGCTCATTTGGTCTTCATTCCACTGGCGGCAAAAACCGAACATTGCACCGAAGAAGAAGGCCTGGTGAATAATTTATATGCGATGGGGGCTACCTCCATTCGGCGCAAGGAAAATCCGCGTCGGCTGGAAATGCTTTTGAATACGATTTTACCACCCGCAAAACGCGTGACTTTCTTCAAGTCATAGTCGCTGCAGGTTGAAATAGGACGGAGACAAAGGATGAGACTTTTAATCGTTGGAACATTGGATGGGCAGCTTGGTGCCGCCAGCAAAATGGCAATGGACAGAGGGGCGAAAGTCACCCATGCACCGGACGCTGAAACAGCACTATCGATCCTCAGGAACCGTGGCGCTGATCTGCTGATGATTGAGATATCCCTGGATATTCCGACCATTATTCCCAAGTTGCGGGCCGAACATTTCTCCATCCCGGTGGTTGCGTGCGGTATCGGAACCGATCCAAAAATTGCGGCTGCGGCAGTGCGCGGAGGTGCCAAGGAGTATATTCCCCTGCCACCGGACGCCGAACTCATCGCAGCGGTTTTGGAGGCAGTGGCCGAAGACGATCAGCCCTTCATCTACCGCGACGCCATCATGAAAGAAGTCGCGACCCTTGCGGAGCGCATCGCGCCGTCCGAAGCAAGTGTTTTAATCACAGGCGAAAGCGGCACGGGTAAAGAAGTAATGGCCCGTTTTGTTCATCAGAAAAGCCACCGCGCGAAAAAACCATTTGTCGCAGTAAACTGTGCTGCAATTCCCGAAAACCTGCTCGAATCAGAGCTTTTTGGTCACGAAAAAGGTGCTTTCACCGGCGCTGTTGCTAAGAGAATTGGTAAATTTGAAGAAGCTGACGGCGGCACGCTGCTGCTGGACGAGATTTCCGAGATGGATGTGCGATTGCAGGCTAAATTACTGCGCGCCATTCAGGAACGTCAAATCGACCGGGTCGGCGGCTCGAAACCAGTGAATGTGGACATCCGCATTATCGCCACATCAAACAGAAACCTGCAAAAAGACGTGAAGGAAGGCAATTTTAGAGAAGACCTATTCTTCCGCCTTAATGTTTTCAATTTGCGGGTACCACCACTACGTGAACGTCCAGCCGACATTGCAGCGTTATCGGTTTATTTTGCCGAAAAATACGCTGACGTTAATCAGGTTGAAAACCGCCCATTATCTGACAAGGCTGTCGCGGTTTTGAAGGGACATTCATGGCCCGGCAATGTCCGCGAATTGGAAAACGCCATGCACCGCAGCGTGCTGCTTGCCACCGGACCTGATATCTCCGTTGCAGCTATTATGCTTCCGGACGCCAGCGGCAACCTGACCATGCCATCCAGCCTTAGTGAAGTTTCAAATGGTTCCAGCCCTTCGACAGGCTCATCAGGCGGCGATCCGGATGATCCGGACGCGCAGGTTGCGCTTGTCGGCAAGACCGTCGCGGAAGTTGAGCGCGAGCTGATCATCGATACACTTAAGCATTGTTTAGGCAATAGAACCCACGCCGCTAACATCCTCGGTATTTCGATCAGAACACTGCGCAACAAGCTGAACCAATATAACTCGGAAGGCGTACCGGTACCCCAACCTGGTGACGGCGGATCCCGTGTAGCTATTTAACCAGCGTTTAACCACCACCCCTTTTCGGGCTCCGGTGAAATGGTAGCAAAACTGTATGAGTGACACGGCAACCGACAATCAAACAGCAGGCGAAGCAACAGGCGGAAACTTAGCTGTTACGGCCTTCCTGAACGCCATGAAGCGCACAGACATTGCGTTTGCATTTGGCATGGTTTTCATCCTGATGATGCTGATCATGCCAATGCCCGGCTGGCTGTTGGATATTATGCTCGCTGCAAGTATTACTTTTTCAGTGATGGTGTTGATGACAACCGTATTCATCAGCAAACCCCTGGAATTCAACAGTTTTCCAACGATTCTTCTTGTCGCAACCATGCTGCGGCTCTCGCTAAATCTGGCGTCTACACGGCTCATACTATCGGAAGGACATACTGGCACCGATGCGGCTGGTGAGGTTATTGAGGCTTTCGGACAATTCTTGATGGGCGGCGAAGTTGTCATTGGCATAATCGTCTTCTCCATCCTTGTAATCGTGAACTTCGTAGTCATCACCAAAGGTTCTGGTCGTATTGCCGAGGTTGCGGCGCGCTTCAGTTTGGATGCCATGCCCGGCAAACAAATGGCGATTGATGCCGACCTTTCCTCTGGTCTCATCGACGAGAAAGAAGCAATCACCCGGCGCAAGGAACTGGAAGACGAAAGCACCTTTTTCGGTTCAATGGACGGTGCGGCAAAATTTGTCCGCGGTGATGCTGTTGCCGGCATTTTGATCACCATCATCAACATAGTTGGTGGCATCATTATCGGTGTTGTGATCAACGATATGTCGTTTTCTGAAGCCAGCAGTCGCTATACTATCCTGACAGTTGGTGACGGGCTTGTGTCTCAAATACCTGCACTGATTGTATCTACTGCCGCAGGCATGTTGGTTACCAAAGCAGGCGTTTCAGGCCAAATGGACCAAGCCCTGTTCGGCCAGCTCAGTGCAGCACCGCGCGCACTCGGTGTATCCAGTTCGCTGCTCATCGCAATGGGCCTGATGCCGGGTTTGCCGTTCATACCATTCGCCCTGCTTGGCGGCACGCTGGCCTATACGGCCTACGCAGTCTCGCAGCGAAAAGAACAAAATATTGTCGACGACGCAAAGGCCAAGGTTGAGGCAACCGAAAGCGCCAAACCTACGGAAGAACCAATTTCTGCAACTCTCGCCATTGACCAACTGCGGCTGGAGCTTGGTTACGGCCTGCTGACCATGATCAACGATGACAGCGGTTTTCGCCTAACTGACCAAATCAAGGCACTTAGGCGCCAACTGGCCAGCGAAATGGGCTTTGTGATGCCGTCTGTACGCATCCTCGACAATATGCAATTGCCCTCAAACACATATGTTTTGCGGGTTAAGGAAACCGAAATTGGCCGCGGCGACATCCGGCCCGGCATGCTCCTGATAATGGACCCGGAAGGCCAGCCTGTGCAAATTGCGGGTGAAGCCACCACCGAACCCGCTTTTGGCCTGCCCGCAACGTGGGTAGATTCGGGTTCCCGCGAGGAAGCAAACTTCCGCGGCTACACGGTTGTTGACGCGCCGACAGTTATCACCACGCACCTGACGGAAGTCATCAAAAGCAACATGTCAGATCTGCTTTCTTACGCCGAAACCCAGAAACTTCTGGAAGATCTACCCGGCGAGCACCAGAAACTGATCGCCGATATTATCCCAACCCAGATTACGACATCCGGGCTCCAACGCGTATTGCAGGCCTTGTTGGTTGAGCGCGTATCAATCCGCGATCTGGCGACAATTCTTGAAGGCGTGGCCGAAGCCACCGGGTTTACCCAGAATATTGTCAACATTACCGAACATGTTCGAACCCGGCTTGGTCGCCAGCTTTGCGCGGCCTATGCCAATGTGGACGGCCTTGTGCCGCTCATTACCCTGTCGCCGGAATGGGAGCAGGCCTTTGCCGAAAGTCTTGTGGGTCAGGGCGAAGAAAAACAGCTGGCGATGGCCCCGACCAAGTTGCAGGAATTCATAAATTCAATCCGACTGGTTTACGACCAACAGGCAGAAAAAGGCGAAAGTCCGGTGATGCTAACCAGCCCATTGGTGCGCCCCTATGTTCGATCAATCATCGAACGGTTCCGCCCGGCAACAGTGATTATGAGCCAAAACGAAATTCATCCGCAGGCAAAAATCAGGACACTTGGCCAGATTTAATACTGCGACACAACCCGATAACTTGAGCCCCGAGCTCACCATTTAAGGACAAGAAAGGTTATGCGTCTAAAAACCTTTCACGCGGCGACGATGCAGGAAGTGATGGACGAGGTTCGTAATGGCCTCGGTCCTGATGCGATTATCGTGCAAATTGATGAAGGTGGTCACGGGGTGCGTGTCACGGCAGCGATTGAAGGCAACGCAACGCCTGCCCCGCCAAACAGCGCGCCCACGCCAAACCAGACACCTGTAGAGTTTGAAGTTTCGCACCCTATTCCCAAAGCTAAGGAATTTGATAGCGCAGATGTGGCGGCGGTACTTAACCACCATGCACTGCCGTTTGAGACGGCGGATCATTTCAAAACAGCCATTGCCGCCATTGATGCCAGCAGCCTTTCGGAAGCTTTTTCCGTCGCCCTGGACACAGTGGTGCGTTTCAACCCGCTTACCGACACCGCAACCCGACCAATTATGCTGGTTGGGCCGCCCGGTGTGGGAAAAACTATCACCACAGCAAAGCTAACCGCCGATGCTTTGCTGCATGGGAAAGATGTTCACCTAATCACGACTGACACCGTTAAGGCCGGTGGAGTTCAGCAACTTGATCATTTCGCACAGCTAATGAAACAAACGGTTTCCACTGCAGAAACCCACGGAGAGTTGGCCGCTGTCATGCGCGCGCACCCAACCACGGCAGATTTAACCCTGATCGACACTGCAGGAACAAACCCTTTTGATATCAATGAGTTGAAACTATTACTGCAATTTATTCAGGCTGTCGATGCAGAGCCGGTATTGGTGATGCCCGCCGGGCTGGACCCGTTGGATGCACAGGAAATAGCCGGTGTGTTCGCGCGCATGGGATGCGGTCGCTTCATCGCCACACGCCTGGATGCTGCCCGGCGCTACGCTGGCCTGATTATGGCGGCGCGGCCGGGATATCTGTCATTGGCAGGCATCAGCCGCAGCCCATTTATTGCCGAAGGTTTAGAACCGGCAACACCCGCGAATTTCGCAAAATTACTCACCGCTTTGCCCAATAACCGCGCCCTATTTGATAAAAAAGAGCAAAATCAATGACCAAGAAAACAGCAAATCCCGATTGTCGCCTAATTACCATCGCGTCGGGAAAAGGTGGTGTTGGCAAAACCTGGCTTTCGGTAACACTGGCACACGCTCTCGCCCGACTTGGCCGCAATATACTGTTGTTTGATGGTGATCTGGGGTTGGCCAATGTTGATATTCAGCTTGGCTTGATCCCGGACCAGGATTTGGGTTCTGTCCTTGCAGGCGATGCGACACTGGCCGACGCTGTGACCAAATACAGCGATCCAGCTGGTGTCGGTTTCGATGTCATCGCGGGCAAATCGGGCTCCGGTGCGCTCGGTTCATTGTCAACCAAAACATTGAGCAAGCTGCGCGACGACCTGATCGAACAATCCAAAGCCTATGATCATGCCCTGCTCGACCTAGCTGCCGGTATCGACCCCTCGGTGTCTACGCTGTCCCACCATGACGGCGACATACTAGTGGTTATGAGCGGCGACCCAACCTCGCTGACAGATGCCTATGCCTTTATCAAACTAACTGTCGCCCGCAACCCGGGCGCTAGAATTTCTATTGTGGTTAATAATGTTGCGACAAAAAAAGACGGCGAAAAAGTCTATGAAGCGATCAAACGGGCGGCCGAGGGATTTTTGAAGATTTCGCCGCCGCTGGCGGGTATCATTAAGTCGGATAGCAAAGTTGTTGACGCAATTCGTGCACAAATGCCGCTTTTGGCACGGCATCCTCAATCCGACGCCGCAGCAGATGTAATGGCACTGGCTGGTCGTTTGACCAAATAACCCGTCCACGCCGAAAGGTGGAGGCAAAAATGAGCGATATCACAGGCCCTCCGGCTCCCAAGGAAATCCAGTCGCCAATACGCGGCGCGGACAAGACCACCCATGTGGCAAAAGACCCCAACAGCAACAACACCAGAACTGGTGGTCAGTCCCAGGAACAAGCGGCGCGCGATCAGGGCGAGGCCCTGCAAAGCCGAGACCCAGCGGTATCGATCGCCTCATCGGCAGCACATTTGGTTTCCGGTCAGGAAATCACCCGGCCGGTCACCAGAATTGACGCTGAAGGCCGCCCGATCATCGTAACAGATACTGTAACTTTGGCCTTGAAACCTGACGCCGGTTTGCAGCCAAACGATACTGTGCATCTGGTAGTTGTCGATGCCGGAAAACAAGTAACAGCCGATTTGCTGCGCCAAAACTCGCAACCCGTTGACCCGCCAATTCGTCTTTCGGTAACGGTAATCGAAGTGCACACTGCAGCTCTCGCCAGCGACATAGCGACACCAGACGCAAGGCAAAAATCGGAGGCCGCTCTTGATCGGCCCTATAACGCCACCATCGCCGCAAAGGGTACCAGCGCAAATCAGCCAACCACAGAGCTGACGGCGCTGATCAGCAGACAAGAAGCGACCCTTGCCAGCCCTACAGTGCAATCGACACAGAAAAATGTGACGCCCTCGCAACCGGTTGAACCCAAACCAGTGGCAGCGCGAGCTGGCGCAACAATCGCAAGTTCAGCTGACCTTGCAACGTTGATCCAGCAACAAACGGCGAAAGAGCCGACGCCACAAGTGCAACCAGCAGCGGCCAGCCATGCCGCCCCTCAGCTTGCGTCAGGACCCGGCATAGGGCCTGCGCTCAACGCCGTGTCGGTTACCGGCGCACCAGCTATCCTTCAGTTAATTGATCCGGCGATCAGCCGAGTTTCGCCCGCCGAGTTAGCAACAGTACAGACCGTGCAGACCGTCACTGTCGCTGAGGCAAGGGCGCTGCCAGTCGGTGTCGCGGCATTTAGTGCCGACGCCGCAACAAGCGCGCTTGCAAAAGTGGACACCACGCGCGGTCAATTTATATTGCCCGCTGCGGAAGCGGCACCACTGGCTGGAGAGTTGGTGCGAGTTTCGGTGGGCGCGGAACCACCTCCGCAGTTGGGAACCACCACAGAACAAAAAGCCGACACCAGCTTCAGCGCGCTCTTCATTGAAAATAAAACCGGCGCGCTTCCTGCAAAAGTTGATGTCATATTGGTCGGCAAACCAGCAGCCGGAGAGCTAAACGCTGATAATTCAACTGTCATCAATTCTGTGCAAACTGTTGCGGCCTTTTTTGGAGCTGACGGTCCAAAGACCGACTTGAGACTTCAGACCAATCGCGGCGATATATCGCTAACGGTTCCTTCAGGCGTGCGCCCGCAGGTGGGCGATATCCTGCGCGTTATTGTACCCGGCCAAACTGATCGCGCAGCGATTTCCGGCGCCGGACAATCACAAACCCAGCCGACAGCGGCGAGCGCCCAACCCGATATATCTTTGGGAACAGCTGCAACTGCACCAGCCTCAATTATACAGCCCATTCCAATGGCTTCTTCTGACAGCGCGCCCAACATATTGGCCAGCTGGCCTGCAATGGAGGAAAGTCTCGCTGCGTTGCTGGGCACTAACGCTGCCGCAGCAAACAGTCTGGCCAGCAAAACCGCGCAAGGCGGCAACAAGCTGACCAATAGCTTGTTGTTTTTCTTGAAAGCGGCAGGCATGGCGGGAAATTCCAACTGGATGGGCAGCGATGTTGAAAAGGCCCTGTCGCGCTCGTCCCAGCTGGCGCTATCAGGCTTACGATCAGACATTGGGCAGATGGCAGCGCTGGCGAGCGAGACGATCAGCGATTGGCGTCCCATCATCCTGCCTTTTGACGCCCGAGGCGGCGACGTACCATTGGCGGCACTTTTGCTCGGTCAAAGACCCGATGTTGACCCGGACGCCCACCGTGGCAACCCGGATTTAGAGCAACGGAACCAAGAAGACGCGCAGCGGTTTATTTTACAGGTTCAATTCTCGGTTTTGGGTGATATCCAGCTGGACGGCAATATCCGCAAGCAATCATTTGATCTGACTGTGCGCAGCAAAACTGACCTGCCTGCAGCATTGCAACAGGATGCGTCAACGCTTTTTTACGATGCATTGGCTGCCAATGATTTCACCGGTGCAATTGATTTTCGACAACAGGACGCATTCTCCGTCGATGCCGCTGCACTGATTGAGGGCCATTTACGCGACAATACAATAGGCTAATTTCGTCGATTGCCTTTAGCAAAATCGGCTGAATTTTTCTCACTCATTCAATTAGTAAATACAGCTTGCTTTCCGTCACCGCGCCGAAGAAAGTGACGGCCTGATCAACACTCTTTATCGCCGGGACAAAAGGACAATTAATGCCGGTAATCATCGCTTTTGCCGCCTGTGTTTTAATCTGGGGTTCAACCTGGTATGCGATCGAGTTTCAATTGGGCGTAGTGGCCAAGGAATGGTCGGTCGCCTACAGGTTTGCGCTGGCCGCAGTGCTGTTACAAGCGTGGTGTATGCTGCGCGGCATGAAGGCTATCTTTGGCACACGCGGCCATGTTTTTGCCGCCGGTTTGGGTATTTTTCTTTTTGGTATCAATTATTTACTCGTGTACGCGGGTACAGAACACCTGACCTCTGGTCTGGTTGCCGTAGCCTTTTCAACGCTTTCCCTAATGAACATACTATCTGCTCGCATATTCCTCCGCACGCCAATCCATCTGCCGGTACTCGGTGCCGCACTGCTTGGCATAGGCGGACTGGCCATGGTATTTGGCCATGAAATCTCACAATTTTCCTGGGAAGACAAAACAATGGTCGGCCTGGCTTTCTGCATGGCTGCGACAGTGACAGCCTCATTGGGCAATACCATTGCCGCCTCTGACACTGCCAAAAAGTTTCCAATCCTGCCCTTTACGGCGCTGGCGCTATTTTACAGCAGTGGGTTTAACGTATTGGTGGCGCTGGCGTCCGGCGAACCAATGATATTTGATACTGGCCTGGGCTACACCGCGTCGCTGCTATATCTGTCAGTATTTGGAACCGTTATCGCCTTCACCCTCTACCTGTGGCTGATTGCGGAGATCGGCGTAGCGCGAGCGGGGTATATTTCCGTTGTTATGCCGCTGGTTGCCCTGACCATTTCAACGATTTACGAAGGATTTATCTGGTCATCCGCAGCGTTGGTGGGATTGGCTCTGATTATTGTAGGAAACGCAATGATCATTCGCCTCAAGGGCGAAGACAAAGAAAAAACGGAAACACAGTCACAACCCGGCTAGCCGTCCTGAGTTTGAAGGGCTGCGTAAACATTGGTACAGGCCTCGGCGAGCACGCTGCATATGAAGTCTATTTCAGCATGCGATATAATAAACGGTGGGCACATCACCACAACGTTGCCAACCGGTCGCACGATCAGGCCCTGCATCAAAGCGGCCTGCCCCACATGATCGCAGATAGCAAATTCCGTGGGGTATTGCGCGCGGGTTGCTTTGTCTTTCGCGAACTCAATCGCCGCCATCAAACCGCTGACCCGGATTTCACCGACCAACGGATGGTCGCCCAGAGCAGCTTTTAGCGACGCTTCAAAATAAGGCCCTTTATCGTCACGCACGGCGGCAACAAGGCCCTCTTCTTCCAATAGCAAAATATTTTTGAGCGCAACGGCACAGGTAACTGGGTGTCCAGATGTTGTGAAACCATGCTGCAGTAAGGCAGAGTTGTCCTCTATTACATTCGCGACATCGTCAGAAATTACTGTGGCCGACACCGGCAAGTAAGACGATGATAGCCCTTTCGCCAGCGTCATGATGTCGGCGGAAAACCCGAAGGTTTCCTGGGCAAACCAATGCCCGGTTCTACCAAAACCGCTCACAACTTCGTCGGCAACTAACAAAACACCATACTTGCGGCAAATTCGCTCCACTTCAGGCCAATAAGTCGCTGGCGGCACAATAATACCCATGGTGCCCTGCACCGGCTCGCCGATGAAAGCCGCCACATTCTCCGGGCCAGCTTCCAATATTGCGGCTTCAACCGACTGGGCGGCGACGATACCAAATTCGGCAGGTGTCAGTTCGCCGCCTTCGCGGTACCAGTAGGGTGCTTTGGCGCGCAAAATTGTTGTGCTGTCAATGAAACCAAACTGGTTGGCCATCTCGGCATTGCCGTTGAGGGCGGCGGTTGCGATTGTACTGCCATGATAGGCATAGTCTCGGGTAATGATTGCCCGTTTCTTCGGCTCGCCTTTATTTTTCCAATACAGCGCCACCAACTTAAGCGCGGTTTCCACTGCTTCTGAGCCGGAATTTGAAATGAAAACCTTATTCATATGATCAGGCGCAAGAGAGGCAATTTTATGCGATAGCGCAGCAGCGTAAGGGTTGGTAACCGCGGCAAAGCTATGATAATAACTAAGCTTCTTCATCACATGTGCGGCGGTGTCGGCCAGTTCTTTTCGGCCGTAACCAATATTGACGCATCCAAGGCCCGCCATTGCGTCCAACAAACGAATATTCTGGCCCGTTACATAGGCCCCTTCCGCTGAATCGATCATGAACGGAGGTGCCTGCTTCATTGCCTCAGGCGCGGTGAAAGAATGCATATGATGACTGCGGTCAAATTCCTGCAGCTGTTCCAAGGTCATAGAGCCCATCAAATCAGTTTGAATGGTCACTGCAAGTCTCCGTAATTATATTGATGGTCTTGTGACATTTTCTGGTGGTCGGTCATAAGCTTGGCGCATTCTCAAAAGCGCGCCGACCAAGATCATCCAATTCATTTTGTTCCCGGCGGTCCAGTTCTTTTTGCAACCGATCTTTCTGTCGTCCATCGGCGATTTCAAAGGTTTTCAGTTCCTTGAACGCATCCGCGACCACGTCTTGTTTTTCTTCTATGTCCTGGTCTTTTTTGCGAATGGCATCCAAAATCCAGGCTCTTTTTTTTCGGGCACCTTCGATGTAGGCACCCAGCGTCATTGATCCCAGATCACTGTGCGCCATTGTTTTTTGCGCTTGTATTTCCATGTCGAGCTTTTCCAGTGTGTCGACAATCTGCGCGCGTTCATCCAGCAATATAGCCAGTTCCCGTCGCTGTTCATCCAGCGCCCATTTACGAAAACGGATAACGCCATCCAGCTTGGCCATTATTTATCTTCCTTCGTTTTGTGCATTAGGCCTGCTCTGCCACTTCTGCCAGATAATCGCTGATTACCTGAGCAGCCGGGCCGCTTTCAAGGATTGCCTGTAACTGATCGTATCCTTCCTCAAGTGAAGTGTTATCGTCTTTCCATTGGCCCAAATATTCTTCCAGGGCCGGGTTATACTGGATCGCTGCATCCACTTCCGGGTTGCTGCCAACGCGGTAGGCGCCCAAACGAATCATTTCTTCCATATCTGAATAAGTGGACAAAAGCCGTTTGGCTTCGCGCACCAGAATATTCTGCGTGTCGCTGTTACAGCGCGGCATGGTCCGCGAAATAGACTTGAGAACATTGATCGCCGGATAGCGGCCGCGTTCTGCAATCGCCCGCTCCATAACAATGTGACCATCAAGAATACCGCGAACCGCATCGGCGACCGGTTCGTTGTGGTCGTCCCCCTCCACCAAAACGGTAAACAACCCGCTGATATTGCCTGAACCCTGCGGGCCCGGGCCGGCACGTTCCAATAGCTTGGGCAACTCAGTGAATACAGTGGGCGTGTATCCTTTGCTTGTTGGCGGTTCACCGCCCGCAAGGCCGATCTCGCGCTGTGCCATGGCAAAACGAGTAACACTGTCCATCAAGCACATCACATCGGCACCGTCATCGCGGAAATATTCCGCTAGTGTCATGGTCATATAGGCGGCTTGACGGCGCATCAACGCGCTTTCGTCCGACGTCGCCACCACCACAACCGACCGGGCCAAACCATCCGCACCCAAGTCATCCTCGATAAACTCCTGGACTTCACGGCCCCGTTCGCCGATCAGGCCAATAACGCTGATATCGGATGCGGCGTGACGAGCAATCATCGAGAGAAGAACTGACTTGCCAACGCCGGAACCGGAGAAAATACCCATACGCTGGCCGCGGCAACAGCTTATGAATGTGTTAAGTGCCCGAACGCCCAGGTCAATTTTCTCACCGACCCGCTGGCGGCTGTGGGCTGGGGGCGGCGTGCCGCGCAGCAGCTTCGGCGTGGGGCCATGCCGGATCGGACCCTTCCCGTCGATTGGTTCGCCCAGTGCGTTTACCACCCGCCCAAGCCAGCCGTTTGACGGAAAGATAACCGGCTCGGACTGTGTGACCATTGCCTTGCACCCGACGCCAATACCTTCTACCGCATCAAATGGCATGGCGAGAGCAGTTTGGTGCCTGAAACCAATAATCTCAATAGGAACTCGGCGACGGTCACGGGTTTCAACTTCCAGCCGCGAACCCACCGAAATATATTGGCCAATACCCGCCAATTCCACCAGTAAACCGCGCACGCCGGTTACCCGACCATAGCGGCGTTCAGTATGGATTCTATCAATTTCCTTGATTAGGCTGTGCACGCAGACCCCCACCTTTGGATTCGTGTTGAGTTTAAGCAATCTCGCCTTAAATATTCGTAAAGTTTCCTATTAGTTATCCAGCCAAAATAGACCGTTAACGAATTTTGTTGGTGTTTGCGTTAACCTTGGTTAACATTGGTTAACAGAAATGAGTTTATATTGGGGGTAGGAGCTATTTTTTTATCCGATTCAACCGTTTAAATGGTTAAGATGTAAATGGTTGGGTGCCTGCAATCGCGTAAAGCACCAAGTTGGATAAGAATGGATAGCCGAATTATAGGCAGATAAGACAATGCGTGTTCTCTTAATTGAAGATGACCCAACCATTAGCCGCAGCATTGAGCTCATGCTCAGCTCCGAAGGTTTCAATATCTATTGCACCGATTTGGGCGAAGAGGGTCTCGATCTTGGAAAGTTGTATGATTATGACATCATATTGCTCGACCTGAATTTGCCAGACATGCACGGCTATGACGTTTTGAAGAAACTTCGAACCGCCAAAGTGAACACACCGATTTTAATTCTTTCTGGTTTGAGTGAAATGGAAAACAAGGTTAAAGGCCTTGGTTTCGGCGCGGATGACTATTTGACAAAACCATTCCACAAAGAAGAATTGGTTGCCCGCATTCATGCCATCGTACGTCGGTCGAAAGGCCATTCCCAGTCAATAATCAATACCGGCAAACTGGCAGTTAACCTGGACACTAAAACCGTTGAAGTTGAAGCCAAGCGTGTTCATCTCACCGGCAAAGAATATGCTATGTTGGAGCTTCTCTCGCTGCGCAAGGGCAGTACCCTGACTAAAGAGATGTTCCTCAATCATTTATACGGTGGCATTGACGAGCCCGAGTTGAAGATTATTGATGTCTTTATTTGCAAATTGCGCAAAAAACTGGCGGCAGCGTCAGGCGGGCAAAATTACATCGAAACTGTTTGGGGTCGCGGCTATGTACTGCGCAACCCTGTGAATGAAGAGCAAGAAGCCGCAGCCAGCTAACCGAACTCAGAAACGCCAAAAAAAAAAGACCGGTCAAAGCCGGTCTTTTTTTTATTCATAATCCAACAGGTTGCTAACCCAAGCCCATCAGCTCTTCTGCCCCACCGTCCGACGAAACATACATGCCCCGATGCCCGCGTATCGGGCGTAATTTATCGGTGATTCCAAGCACAGTCTCCGCTGCGCCGAGGAATAATGTGCCATCTTTTGCCATCGTGGCCTGCATACGTTCCAGCACTTCTTTTTTTGTTGGCTGGTCAAAATAGATCAGAACGTTGCGGCAATAAATAACGTCGAACGATCCCAATAGGCTAAAACTGCCAAGCAGGTTAAACGGACGGAAGGTGACCATTTTGCGCACATCCTCGTTCAAACGCCAAACGTCGCCTTCCTGCTTAAAATATTTAATCAATGTCTGGATCGGCAATCCGCGCTGAACCTCAAACTGGCTATATGTACCGGCTTTGGCCTTCTCCAGCACCTGCGTGCAGATATCGGTGCCAACAATCTCAATGTTCCAGCCTTTCCACTTAGCCCAGTTCTCCTTTAAGAGAATCGCGAGCGAATAGGGTTCCTGACCGGTTGAAGCCGCAGCGCACCAAATGCGTAGCCGCTTGTTTGGTCTTGCTTTTTCCATCGCAGGAAGAACATGGTTTTTGAATATGTCGAACGGCGTATTGTCTCGAAAGAAGAAGGATTCATTGGTAGTCATCGCCTCGGTAACGTCCTTGATCAACCCCTCATCCCGGCTGGACCGCAGCTGCTGAATGAGCACATCGAGCGAGTCCATCCCGCGTTTCCGCGACAGCGGCGTCAAACGGCTTTCAAGTAAATACACTTTGTCGGGCGTCAACATCAGGCCAGACTTTTCCTTCAGCAGTCCCGAGAGGAATTCAAAATCCTGGTTTTTCACGCTATTCCTCCCTGCAAGCGTTTCGCTGCAGCAGCCCCGATCTCGTTGATCGGTAGAATTTCTGTACACAGGCCTGCACCGGCAACAGCACCGGGCATGCCCCACACCACGCTGGTTGCCTCGTCTTGCGCCAACAAGGTTGCACCGTCTTTGGTAATTTCACGCGCACCCTTCAAGCCGTCATGGCCCATGCCAGTCAAAATGACCGCGAGAATGCGCTCACCGAATATCTTGCCAGCACTGCGCAGCAATGGATCAACCGCCGGGCGACAAAAATTCTCAGGTGGTTCATCAGTTAATTTCACCGTAAGACTACCGTTTGAATCGTCAATTTCCATATGTCGACCACCAGGCGCCACATAGATCTGCCCCGCTTTAATTTTCATTCCGTCAGCGCCTTCGCATGCGGGCCAACCTGTGGCCTGGCCAAGATGGTCCGCAAGAATAGCCGTGAACGTCGCTGGCATATGCTGTGTAATAAGAATTGGTACCGACGGTGCTTCAGTAAATCCGTTAAAAAACTTCATCAGCGCTTGTGGACCGCCGGTTGACGAACCAATCAGAAGAATTTTCGGTTTTCGCATCGACCCTTTGCGCAGGGCAATAGGGGCTGAAGCACCGGCCCGATTTGGTATCGCCACGGCTGTCTGCGGCGTTACTTTGCCTTTGCTTGATATTGCGCTTACAGCCGCCGCAGGGCGTCGGGCAGAAACAAAACCGGCTGCCGAAGGTCTGGTCGGGCTTGCAAATGTCGGTCCTGCTATAGCCGCAGCACCACTGGAGGCCGGGCCGGCTGGTTGCCCGTGGCCAAGCTTGGTGCGGCGCCGCGAAGCCCATGCCTTGACTTTTTCAACCAGCTCCCTGCGAAAATCAATGTTGGCATTGACCGAACGAGCTGTTTCAGGTTTTGGCACATAGTCCACCGCGCCGCGTTGCAGCGCCCGCAGGCTGACCTCTGCATTTTTGCGGGTTAATGTTGATGCCATAACAACCTGGATATCAGGCTTCATGTCTATCATTTTGGGAAGAGCAGTCATGCCGTCCATTTCGGGCATTTCTATATCCAAAACAACAGCTTCTATGTCATGTTGTGCAAGCTGACGCAACGCTACAATGCCGTTATTGGCGGTCGTAACAACGTCGATATTCGGATCTTCAGACAAATAACGGCACAAAAACCCTCTGATAATAGCACTATCATCAACGACCATTACTCGAAATGGCCCATTATTGTCTGTAACTTTACTGGGCGTTGAAACTGCAGAATTCACAGTGAATTTCCTGAATTAAATGAGACCAACCTGTGAAAACTTCGCCTCGATGATCTCTCGGTCAAAAGGCTTCATGATATATTCATTAGCGCCTGCCTCGATGGCAACGCGAATATGAGACATGTCATTTTCTGTCGTACAAAAAACAACAATCGGCTGTTCGATTCCTTCTTTGGCGCGAACAGCTTTTAGAAACTCCAATCCGTCCATCACCGGCATATTCCAATCTAACAGCACGACGTCTGGCATATTGCGGTCGCACGCATCAAGGGCATCCTGGCCGTCAACCGCTTCTTCTATATCGAAGTTGAGTTCCTCAAGAATTCGCCGGGCAACCTTTCGGATAACCTTCGAATCGTCAACAACAAGACATAATTTCATATGCGAAAATCTCCAAAATCCACGCTAAGTGCAATATTTTCAATGCAGTGGCCAGTTAAGCCGCTTGGCTCTTACCTTCAAAAGCAAGCAACCTGTCCACGTCCAGAATAGGCAACAATTGTTCTTTGAGCCGGTAAATACCTACACTGACTTCGCGCCAACACGGGTCAAGCGTAACCGGATTTTTCTCGAACAACTGGTCTTCCAAAGACAAAACTTCCCCAACTTTATCAATCTGCAAGCTGTAGGGTTCTTCGTTATGCTCGACAACAACCGACATGCTGGATTTGCCTTCTTCAAGCGGCGGCAGGCCCAGTCGGCGCCTTAGGTCAATGGCCGTGACAATCTTGCCGCGCAGGTTCAGCACACCGGCGACCCAGTCAGGCGCGCGCGGAATAACAGTTATTTGCTGGGCATTGAGCACATCGTGAACCGCAAGAACCGGAATGCCCACTTGTTGGCCGTCCAAATGAACGGTGACAAAATCCTGAACGCCGACAGTGGCAATGCTGGTGTTTTCGCGTACAACTATATCGTTCATGCCGCGTCTCCTTGAATTTTAAATTGCTGAGACAGGCTGCGCAGCAACGTGTCTTTGTCGAATTTGGCTACATAATCATCAAAACCCGCGTCAAAACCGCGATTTATATCCTTCTCGCCTGACAAGGCTGACAGGGCGACAAGCTTGATGTCTTTCCAGTTTTCGTTTTCCCGAACAGCGCGGGCAAACTCAAACCCAGACATGTCCGGCATCTCTATATCCGAGACAATAATGTCAAACATGGCACCGCTTTCCATCAATTTAAGTGCGGCTTCCGCGCAATTGACCGCAGTGACATTATAGCCCGCCACTGACAATATTGGGCGCAGCATATTACGGAAAAAATCACTGTCATCAACCACCAGCAATCGCTCAAAACTCCGCGATACGCTTGCATCTTCGCTCATATCCTTGCTGGCCAACCACTCAGGAAAGGCTTTGCCGAGGAAATAAGTCACATCGATAACTTCAGACGCTTTTCCGTTGATCACTGCAGACCCGATCACCCCGTTTTCCTCTGATGCCAGTTTAATGTCCAACTCATCCTCGACGATGTCCAATATCTCGTCAACAGCAAGCCCCATGGTAAATTGCCGGTCTGTGAAGACCAATACAGGCTGGCTGCCCTTCTCACGCAGCGTCACCGTGGGGTCTGCAAGCACAAGCGGCATCAACGCACCGCGATATTGCACCATTAGGCGGCCATCAGATTTTTCGATACTGTCAACGCTGATTTCCTCAAGCCGTGCCACAAGAGATAGCGGTACCGCTTTGGGATGATCGGCGCCTGCCACAAAGACAAGCATGCTTTCTTTCTCGGCTCCGGTTGCAACGCGAACCCGGGTCTCATCACTGCCTTCCTCTGCAGCAGCATCAGAAACACTTGAGTTAGCTTTATTGGCGATGCCGTTGGGGTCCAAAATCATGATGACACTACCGTCTCCAAGAATTGTATTACCGGAATAAAACTCCAACTCTTTAAGGATGGGAGCTACGGGTTTAACAACAATTTCCTCAGTGTCAAAAACCTGATCGACGACGATGCCAAAGGTGAAAGCACCAACTTGCGATACAACAATGAAATCATCGGAATTTTCGCGCGCTTCGATTTCCTCTCGGGTGCAAAAGCCCAGCACCTCATTGAGGAACACCAGCGGCAGCAATCGATTACGAAGCCGTAACACCGGCGTATCATTGATCAATTCAATTTTGTGATCATTTTCCCCGGCTTTTTCAGCGCTGGTTGCGCGCACAAGTTCAAGCACACTAATCTGGGGAATGGCATATCGTTCGTCCTGGGCTTTGACAATTAGGCCTGCAACAATAGCCAGTGTCAGCGGTATCTTAATCGAAAAGCTACTGCCTTTGCCAACAGTAGAGACCATATCAATGGTGCCACCAATTTTTTCGATGTTGGTGCGAACAACGTCCATACCCACGCCGCGGCCAGAAACACTGGTAACTTTCTCGGCCATTGAGAAGCCAGGGTGGAAAATAAATTTCTGAATTTGGGCCTCGGACATACCTGCCAACTCGCCCTCGGTTGCCAACCCTTTTTCAATGATTTTACCGCTTAATTTATCGGCAGAAATGCCCCGCCCATCATCTTTGATCTGGATAATAATATGTCCGCCTTCATGGTAGGCATTCAATGTAATCGCACCCGCTTCCGGCTTTCCGGCCGCGATACGTTCAGCGGGCATCTCGATGCCATGATCGGCTGAATTACGAACCATATGCGTCAATGGATCTTTGATAAGCTCCAATACTTGACGGTCCAGTTCGGTGTCCGCTCCTAGCATTTCCAGTTCAATTTTCTTGTCCAGATCCACGGTCAAATCACGGACGATACGCGGCAGTTTCGCCCAGGCATTGCCAATAGGCTGCATCCGGGTTTTCATGACATTTTCCTGGAGCTCAGTTGTGCACTGACTAAGCCGCTGAAGCGGTACACCAAGCTCAGAATTGTCCATATTCCGAGTAATCTGCAGCAATTGATTGCGCGTTAGAACCAATTCGGAAACCATATTCATCAGGTCTTCAAGCAAATCCACATTCACACGGATAGACTGACTTGTACGCCGCGCCTCGGGCGCGGTCGTCTGCTGTTTTTCACCTGGTTTCGCGCGGCCAGCAGCATCTGCCTTGGGCTTGGTGACAGCTTTTGACGCGTTAATAACTGCGTCGCGCACAAGCTCAAACGTCATCACCGCCTCGTCGACAGCTTCTGCTTTCACCTGACATTCGGTCAGTACGCTCTTGATCAACTCCAGCAGACCGTCAAACTGCGCTTCATCAAATCCGGCAACGGTAATAAGCTGCCGACCAACCGCATCTGCAGAATCAAGGTCGTCCTGGAACAACGCAAGCATAAGGCCCATGAAACGACCTTTGCGCTGGTCCTGGTTGGTGCCTTCAAAATATTTCTTGAGTTTTGCTTCAGTGTCTACGCGCTGGGCAATCAAGTGCGATGCGACCGCAAGCGTGTCTTCACCGCCAATGCGGTCAAACAAAGAAGCACCGCTGTTGGGCGATGACGAATTCGATGGGGTCGGCTCATCTGTTGCCGCGCTGCCGTCCGGGCCCGGTGTATTTGCAAACACGGCCTCAAGTTCTTCAAGGGATACCTCACCTGGCTTCAACGAGCGCCCGAGGCCGGGGTCAATAATTTCGCCGTCTACTGTGTCGGGCTCAGGCTCTGGCTGCTGCACTGGCGCGCCGCCGCCTTCGGCAATCGCATCCAGGCGCGAAATCAAATCGCTGTCATCGCCGTCCGGTTCTTCTTCGGTTGCCTCAAGGCCAGCGAGGATCTCCTTAATCCGGTCGAGACTTTCCAAAATAACAGTAACCGAACTTTCCGAGACCTGTAATTCGCCGTCCCTGAATTTTCCGAGCACATTTTCGGAGGCATGGGCAACTGATTCTAATCGTGGCAGACCGAGAAACCCGCAAGTGCCCTTAATGGTATGAACAAGCCGAAAGATATTATCCAAAACTTCTTTATTATTTGGATCCTGTTCCAGCTTGACCAGCTCAACATCAACAACATCAATGCTCTCGCCTGTTTCTGTAAGAAACTCATTTAATAAATCGTCCATGTCCACTTCCCGGCGTTTTGCGCCTGCCAATTAGTTCAACGCCCCCCTAACTCATGCGTTCCACGGTCCACTTTCGCGAAAAAGGGTTAAAATGGTGTAAAACTTTTGAGATTATCTAAAAACAGGGGATAATAATTTCACAATGTGAAGTAGCTTTGCGTGAACTGCTCACCAGCGCCGAACGAAACGGCCAAGTCTGACTTACAATTCAGCCCATCGCCTTTATGGATGCAACTATCTCGAGCTTTTGGGATGTCAAATGCTCAACTTTGACATTTCCTCCCAATTCAGCAGCAACAATACTGGCCAGGAATGCTGGCGCCAAACGGGGTTCCAAATCGTCTTCTGGGGCCTCGCCCTGCACGGCGGTGCGAACCTCATCAGAAAAAATGACCCGTTCACCTTCCGCTACAACTGAAATCGCAACGGTTTCGTCATCGGTCGCGCCAAATTGAACAGTCAATGTACCGCCCCGAATAAGGGCCTCTGCGGCAACCAGGCTCAAATTTAGCAACAGCTTGACCCCACCCTTGGTAAGTTCATTGGCTGAAACATCCCAAACCAGTTCAACTTTGCTTCCTGCAAGAAAAGCCCGCAGAGACTTTTCGGCTTCCCGGGTATCCAAATGAGTTGAAAAACCACCTGCTGCGCCGAACGCCAACCGGAAAAATTGCAATTTGTTAGATGTTTGCTGAGTCGATTTTTCGATCAGATCGAAGACCGCCTCGCGCATGGTTTCGTCTTGCTCGCCGGACAAGAGTTCAAGGCCGTTATTGATCGCCCCGACCGGGCTCACCAAATCATGGCAAAGCCTAGAGCACAATAAAGCTGAAAAATCTAACTTGGACAACGGGCGTCTCCCCAACGGTTTCAGGGTATATTTTCACGAGAAATGTCTATCTAGGCAACTTTTTTATGGTAATTATCGCCGGTTGGCTCATTTTGGTCGAGCCGAACCATCAAATAATTAGTGATTTTACCCCCTCTGAGTTGGCAATGGCATCACCAAAACCCGCAATAATAACCGAGAACCTAACATAATGGCCACAATGACAGACCCGCAAAGCCTAAAAGCACTTGCACCTGAACTTATCCAAACAACACTGGACGCCGGCAAGGTTGTGATGGGCGTATATAACAGCGACTTCGAGGTTTTCGGCAAAGCCGACCAATCTCCGGTTACCGAAGCAGACAGGCGCGGCGAAGACATAATTACTGCGGCCCTTCAGGAAATTGCGCCTGATATCCCGATTGTCGGCGAGGAGGCCAAGTCCGAAGGCCACTGCCCGGACATCTCCGGCGGTCTATTTTGGCTGGTTGACCCGTTGGACGGCACCAAGGAATTCGTAAAAAAAGGCTCGGATTTCACAGTTAATATTGGCCTGATCAAAGACGGCGTTCCCATTGCAGGGTTTGTATTGGCACCCGCAATGAACAAGCTTTATTGGGGTATCAGGGGTGCCGGTGCGTGGACTGCAAACACCGACAACGGCGAGGTCAAGGACCAAAAACCCATCGCCGCCCGCGCGACTGACCCTGATAAGCTGATCATAGTCGCCAGCAAGTCACACAGATCGCCCGAGTTGGAGGCTTGGCTAGCCCATTTCCCGGGTGCAGAGCATGTGTCCATTGGCTCCAGCCTCAAATTATGCCTTCTCGCGACCGGCGAAGCCGACCTTTATCCTCGGCTTGGCCCAACCTGCGAGTGGGACACTGCAGCCGCGCATGCTGTATTGCTGGCTGCCGGTGGTAGTGTTGAGGTCAACGAAGGCAGTCCGCTGATATATTCAAAAGACCTGAGAACCTTTTTGAATCCATGGTTCCTGTGCCGGGCAGATACCAGCTTTGCCGTACCTCCTATTGGTGCACCTAAAAACTGACTTTTTTAATTTTGCGCCGAAGCAATCGATCGTTTACCATCATGCCATTATCTTCGTGTCAACCTGCACCAAAATAGGGAGCTTTGAACCATGACATTATTAATTGTTGGCGTAGTTGCTTTTGTCGGCCTGCATCTCATCCCTTATTTTGCCACTGGTTTTCGGACCGGTCTGGTTACCAAAATCGGCATCGGTGGCTATCGCGGGTTTTTTGCGGTTGCTGTGCTCGTCAGCATGGCCACTATTATTTTTGGTTGGCGCAGCACACCGCCTGAAATGACATTCAACCCACCGGCTTGGGGATTCCACGTCACGCCGCTGTTTGTTTTGTTTGGTTTTATTCTGTTTTTTGCCAGCCAGGCCCCAACCAACATCAAGCGCATGATCCGTCATCCGCAGATGACCGGTATTTTACTGTGGTCGGTTGGTCATTTGGCGGCCAACGGTGAAGACCGCTCGGTCGTGCTGTTTGGTGGCTTCGCGCTATGGTCGGCACTCGCGATCTTTGGGGCCAACCGCCGCGACAAGATATGGCAAAAGCCGGAAAAGCAACCGATACTCAAAGATGTAGTGACTGTCGCCATAGGCTTGGCGGTCTATGCACTGGCGGTTTATTTCCACGAAGCTGTCATCGGCGTAAGACCAATGCCCTAGCAACCCCTGTTCAGTTAGATTAGTTCCAGAATATGCGCCGGGTCTTTCAATAACCCACGCGCAATCATACCGCGCATGGGTTCGCCGGAATAGAACCATTCGGTAGCTATCTTGCCGTCCGCCCACATTTGTATATGCAGGCCGTCAATTCGGTGGTGTGTGCCACCTTCATCGTCGTAGGACGTGGCGTTGCTAAAGGCGCAAAACTCGCTCTCTGTGTCAATAAACAAGTCAGTGATTTCGCCTTTGATATTTTGGGCAGCGGCCACGAATGGTTTTTGCTTGTCGCGGCAGGCATCGAGCCCCTCGCCGAACACAGTCCCGTTAGTATACATCACGCCGTAATCAGCGAAGAACATATCCAGCGCTTCCAGCACTTGCCCGGCCCGAAGCATGGCAACCTGCAATTCAACTGCATCCTTAAAAGCGATCATATCAAATCAACGGGTGGTAACCGGCAGCGGCGGTGACCACGCGGGGTCCGACGCATCATACGGTGTTGGTACCTTATGCTCGTTATAGCCGGTCAGATCCACCGACCACAGCGACGGCTTGCCGCCGTTCCCAGCGTTGTCGTAAGGCGGCGTACGGAAAAACATTAACACGCGCCCGTTGGGAGACCAGGTTGGCCCCTCGTCCTGATAAGCATCGGTCAGCAGGCGTTCGCTTTTGCCGTCGGGGCGCATCACTCCGATACGGAATTTTCGGTCACCAATTTTTGTGAAGGCGATCAAATCGCCGCGCGGCGACCATACGGGTGTGGCATAGCGCCCGCGCCCGAAGGAAATTCGTTGAACATTATTACCGTCCGGGTCCATCACATACAGCTGCTGCGACCCGCCACGGTCCGAATTGAACACAATATGACGCCCGTCAGGCGAGTAAGACGGCGAGGTATCAATGCCCGGGTCGCTGGTCAGTCGTTTCACGTCGCGGGTGCGCAAGTCCATCAGATAAATATCTGAATTACCGTCTTCCGCCAGCGTCATGACAACCTTGTTGCCGTCAGGCGAAAAACGAGGCGCAAACGTCATACTGGGGAAATCGCCGAGCACCTCGAACCGATTGGACAGGATATTGAACAGATAAACCCGTGGTTTGTCATTAAAGTAACTAAGGAAGGTAATTTCCTGCCGATTGGGGCTAAAGCGCGGCGTCAGCACCAAATAGCTTCCATCGGTTAAAAACTGCTGGTTGGCACCGTCCTGATCCATAATCGCGAGGCG
>JAJFIT010000173.1 GCA_021774775.1 Alphaproteobacteria bacterium
GTTAAACTGCCTGCCGTAGGCGAAGGACAAGACGCGTGACAATATCGCGTCATTTTGTAACGCGGAATTCACAGTTGAAGATGTTGCCAAAGACGCCGAATCGTCACGAATAACTCAAATCAACGACAGGATATTCGTCTAGTGTGAAAATGCCCGCTAATCCGACGGCCCGTCAGGGCGGGTGAGCACGAAGATGGCGGAGCAGGAAAGCACCACCGCTTGAACGATCAGAACTGTACTTGAGGCCCCCAGCACAAATGACAGCAGGAAGGTTAGCGCCATAACAATGGCGGCACTAATTTTGGTACGCATGCCAATACTGCCGTCGCGCTGCCAGTTGCGGATCAGCGCGCCGAAGTGCTTGTGGTTAACCAGCCACGCCTCAAGTCTGGGCGAGGAGCGGGCGAAGGCAAAAGCTGCTACCAGCAGGAAAGGCGTGGTTGGCAACAACGGCAACACCACGCCTATGAAAGCCAGCGCCAGCGCTGTCAGTCCGGCTATCATCCATATCAGGCGTACTGGCATAAAGGTGGTTTTCTATTGTTTGGGGTTATCGGCGATCAACTGCCTTGATGTGCGAGAGAAGATATTTGTAGCGTCCACCATCGCCGTCGGCTACCGGCAATTCCAACATGCCAATATTTCTGTAAATTTTGCCAAAATTTCGAAGGTCGCGCCGATAATACCGAACACGGCGTTCAATAACCTGGCTTTGCCAGGAAAGTTCACACATGCCGGTTGAAAATTGCGCGGCCTCGGTTATATCCATGCCAGTCATTGAGCGTCCAACCATCTGTTCTATGCCGCTTCCAGCCAGCCGCATCTGTGCCGTCATGTCAGGATTGCAAACTATGAGCCCCAGGTTGTGGCTGAATTTAGCCATTTCCCTAAATAGTAATTCGGACTTTTTGGGCGGGTGGCCGTCTTTCACAAGCGACAACCACCAATCAAATACTTTACTGGCTTCGCTGCAGCGAAGCGTGCCTCGGAAAACATTTAGCTGGTCGGCGCTGGGCATCGTGCCGTCAAAGCGCGGTCCGACATAATATTCCTTGATGGCGGGGTCATTCTCGCCGTTTTGAATATAGTCCAGTCGAACAATCTGCATTGTTGGCGTTCCCCAGTTAATCGGTATAGGGGCGGCAGTGAAGTAAGGCAAAGCGCCGCCAAAGCGTCACGAGAGGTGAGACTCGACCTCGTCTAAAATACTAGCATTTCATCCCATATTGCCGCTAGGGGGAAGTGGCAGAGCTTTTAATCGCTGCACCCAGCGCCTCAAACGTTGCGGCGCGCGGATTTGTCGGTCGCCATACCAGCCCGATCATCCGGGTCGGCGTCGAATCTTTAAATGTGGCAACATCCACCGCCATATTTTCGGTAATGCCCGCGTCCAGCGCCATGCCCGGCAGAAGGGTCATGCCGCGGCCCGCCGCGACCATCGGCAAAATAGTTGCCAGGCTGGTGTTGGCCAGCGCGCGCTGGCTTTCTTGTCCGACCAATTGACACGCACTTAATGCGTGGTCGCGCAAACAGTGACCTTCATCCAGCAGCAGCAATTTGCTTTCATCCAGATCATCAGTGCTGATTTGTGCGCCCGGTGCCTCGCCCTTCGGATACACTGCAATAAACTGGTCAGAAAACAGCGGCATGTCATGCACGTTGCCGCATTCAAACGGCAGGGCGAGCAAGACAACATCCAGGTCACCGGCCCGCAGCAAGTCGCACAGTTCCGCTGATTTTTCCTCGCGCAGGTGAAGGTCAAGATGGGGCAGGTCTTGGCTGATTGCCGGAATGATTTTGGGCAGCAGGTAAGGTGCAATTGTCGGAATGACCCCCACGCGGATCGTGCCGCGCAGCGGGTCTTTGGCGGCCTCAGCCATGTCGGTCAGGTCATGAATTTCGTTGAGAACACCCTGCGCCCGTTGCACCACGTCATTACCAAGGCTAGTGAACATAACCGAGCGTTTGGTGCGTTCCACCAGTTGGGTGCCAAGCAGGTTTTCCAGTTCCTGAATGCCTGCCGACAGCGTGGACTGCGTCACATGGCTGGCCTCTGCCGCTTTGCCAAAATGGTGGGTTTTATGCAAGGCAACCAGATAGCGTAACTGTTTCAGGGTTGGCGGAAAACTCATCGACTGATCCGATAATAAATATACCTGGAGCTTATACGGTCGATTATAGATCGAGAATTGCCAATCACAATTAAAATCGCCTGATAAAAGAGGCTGGTCTGATCAACTGAACCGCCCCGATAAACTGTCCACCGCAAAAAACCGCAAATGTGGTCATATGCCCGATTGTCGCCATATTTCCTGTTATTGATAACGATCACGAGCTTTCAAGGGCCAAGACATGTTCCGAGTATCAGAGGCCCATGGCGACGTTGCGGGATAAGAAGCGGCAACGTGAAAGCTGCGGTTCGGATGGGTGTCAATATTGACCGAAATTTGTGGGTGTTGAGTGTGACCCAAAAAAAATGGCCGGGTAAAAACCCGGCCCGAGTCACGACAGCGAGGATAGTGTGATCACGTGAAACGCGACCACAACAGGAGTGGGCACAACTGAGTCGCGCCCTCTCGCACCTCCTAAAAGACCAAATTATGACGGATTGGTCAATGATTCTCTTGCAAGAATCGAAGAAATCGCCGGATTTCCCGTTTTTTCCCCCACATGCGATTAAAATCTCCCGTTTTATGGTGTACTGCAGCAGACTTGTCGGCAGGGACTATTGGCACCTGTATTATAATGGGACGCTTGTCGACGATCGCGTCGATTGATTCGCCCACCCGCGAGCAAAAGGGTGTCGAGCGGCGAAGGCTGCGGCCCAGCTCAAGCCCAGTCCCGGCCTAGTTTTTGACGATGAAGTCATCAACCACTTTACAGGCGGCAGGGCCCAAGAGCACCACAAACAGTGTGGGCAGGATAAACAGGATAAGCGGGATGGTCAGTGTGGCGGGGAGCCGGGCGGCTTTTTCCTCGGCCTGCATCAGGCGTTCGTTTCTAAACTCGGCAGACAGTACCCGCAAGCTGGTGGCAAGCGGTGTGCCGTAGCGCTCGCTTTGCACCAGGGTGGTCACCACGCCGCGCAGGGCGGGCAGGTCAACCCGGTCAGACAGGTTCAAAAGCGCCTGCCGCCGTTCGGGCAGGAAGCCCAGTTCGATGGAGGCCAGTGAAAATTCGTCAGCCAGTTCCGGGGTCGCGCGGCCCAACTCTTTGGCAACGCGGGTAAGCGCACTGTCCAGCGTCAGGCCAGCCTCGGCGCACACCACCAACAGGTCTAGCGCGTCGGGCAAGCCCTTGCGGATTGCGGCGGTGCGTTTCTGTTTGGTATTGCTGACGAAAATATCCGGCAATTTCAGGCCCAGGAACACCATTGCCGCCGCCATAATCGGATGGAAGGTTTCATATTTGGCCAATACACCCATGCCGTAAAACAGCAGGATACCAACCAGCCCCATCACCAGCGGCATCGCCAGACGGGCGACCTGATAAATTACCAGGGCGTCTTTGGACCGGAACCCCGCCTGCTGGAGGCCAAGGGTAATTTTCCTGGTTTGCTCGGTTTGTAGAAGCTTTAGTTTCTCGGCCAGCGCGCGCAAGTGGCCAACACCGTCCACCTTGTTGATTTGCGACTTGCGCTTGGTGGACCGAACCAGCCCCGCTTTCAGTGCGTCGCGCCGGTCTTGCAGGGTTTTAACCCGACTTGTCATGGGGTTTTTAACCAGCGCGGTCTGGTACACGGCCAGTAACACCATAAAGGCGACAACGCCTGCAAACACCGACAACAGGTCGATCATTGGAATGCCCAGAAATTCGCTTTCGCTGCCCATTGCTACACCTCGACCATTTCTTAAACCTCAAACCGTATCATTTTACCCATTACGAGCATGCCCAGACCCATCCAGATCAAACCGCCGATCCCGGCCACAATTGCTTTGGGGTGAGTAAACAGGATAATGCCGTAATCATAATTCAGCATCATAATCAGCCCCAGCATGATGAAAGGCAGAACACCAACAATCCAGGCGCTGGCTTTGGCCTCGGACGACATGGCACGAATTTTCAACTTCATCGCCTGACGCTGGCGCAGGATACCGGACAGGTTGCCCAGGGTTTCGCCCAGATTGCCGCCGGTTTCCCGCTGTACGACCAGCGAAATGACAAAGAATTTAAAGTCTGGTGTGTCCAGTCGGTCCGCGGTTTCCCACAGAACATCTTCCAGCTGTTTGCCCAGCCTCATCCCGTCGGTAATCTTGCGGAATTCTGCGCCGGTGGGCGCGCTTAATTCCTGGCCGACATTGGCGATACATTCGTTCACCGGCAGACCGGACTTGAGGCCGCGCACCATTAAATCAATGCCTTCGGGAAATTGTTTGGTAAACCGCTCGATGCGCGCGGTAATGCGCTTGCCGATGTAAAAGTGCGGCAGTCCCACACCGGCGATTACACCAAAAGCCACCGACAGAAGAAAGGGAAATCCAGCCAAAAGCATCAACACCAGCGCGGTAATACCCAACGCTGCACAAACCGCAGCATAGCGCGGCATTGCTACATCAAGCCCGGCCTTCGAAAGTCGAATTTGCAATTGCTCGCGCCGGGGCACAAGCATGGAAAGGCTGGCCGCCATTCCGGTTTGTTGCTGGTTAACCCGGATCGATGCCGTTTGGTTTGTCACGACACGGCTTTCGCTGAATCGGTTTTTGAAACTATCCAGTTTGGCCCGGGTTTGTTTTTGTCCCTTGCCCAAAATACGCCCAAGAACCAGCAGCGCGATGACCAAAATGGTGATCATCAGCCCAGCGGCAAAAAGTATGACAGTTATATTTGTGTCTTGCATGGCGTGTCCGTTCTGGTTTCATCGTCGGTTGTCTAAACCGGTCGCCTTAATCGGCTTTCTGGCCTCAGGAATTCATTGCGTCCATCAGGGCGCGATCGAGGCCAAAATACTCGGCGTTGGTCAGGAAGTGTGGCCGCACACCGGTTGAATTGAATGATCCGAGCAAACGGCCGCCTTCATCCTCTCCGGTGAATTCATATTTGAACAGGTCCTGCGTGGTAATGACTTCACCTTCCATGCCGACAACTTCGGTGACATGGGTGGTGCGCCGCCCGCCATCGCGCATGCGCTGTACTTGCACGATCAGATCAAGCGAGGCTGCAATCTGTTCGCGAATTGCTTTGGGTGGCAGGTGCAGACCAGCCATATTGACCATATTTTCCAGCCGGGTCAGCGCCTCGCGCGGGCGGTTGGCGTGAATGGTGCCCATGGAACCATCATGGCCCGTGTTCATTGCCTGCAGCATGTCGATGGCTTCGCCGCCCCTGATTTCACCGAGAATAATACGGTCGGGCCGCATCCGCAGGGCGTTTTTAACCAGGTCCCGCATATCAATTTCACCGTTGCCTTCAAGGTTTGCGGGCCGTGTCTCAAGCCGCACCACATGCGGTTGCTGCAATTGCAACTCGGCGGCATCCTCAATTGTAACAACGCGTTCGCCTTGCTCAATCATCCGCGACAGCGCATTAAGCATGGTGGTTTTACCAGACCCGGTTCCCCCGGAAATCAGGATATTGAGGCGGCAAGCGCCCGCTATTTTCAGCACCTTGGCCAGCGGCGGTGAAATACTGCCGAAATCCAGCATTTTATCGAGGGTAATTTTGTCTTTGGTAAATTTCCGAATCGAAATTGATGCCCCGTCGATGGCCAACGGCGGCGCAATCACATTTACCCGGCTGCCATCAGCAAGGCGGGCGTCACATATGGGTGAACTTTCGTCCACTCGCCGCCCCACTGCGGTAACGATACGTTGGGCAATATTCATCAAATGCTGGTTATCGCGGAAGGTAACATCGGTCAGGGTCAGTTTACCTTTTTTCTCCACGTAAACCATTCTCGGGCCATTGATCATAATGTCCGAAATCTCTTCATCAGCCAGCAATGGCTCCAGCGGTCCCAGCCCCAGCATGTCGTCTAGCAACAAGGTCACCAGCTCTTTTTGCTCACGCAGGTTCAGGTTAATTTTTTCCTGTACCAGCAACTCACCGACTACCTCACCCACTTGTTCAGCGAGTTCGGGGCGAGGTAGTACAGCGGCAGCTACAGGGTCAATATGCTCCATCAATAATGTCTGTATGTGTGTTTTCGCGTTCAGCAGGGCCTTGTGCTTGTCCTGCTTGCTTTCCTTGGTTGCGCCGTTCGCCAGATTATTGGCATCCGAGTCGCCGATAGGGCCAATCTTGGCTTCCACTTCGTTAAGCAGATAGGTGCCGACATCCTTTTTCTCGCGCTCTGAAAGCTCCAGACCATCAGCCTCAGCCAGGTCTGAAACTACCGCCAGAAGTTTTTTGGTTACGTCGCCTTTGGTTGACATACGAAGTTCGTCAGGTGTGAAACATTTATCAAGCGCCTGCTCGCCCAGGCTGGCGGCGCGGTCGACAACCGTACCGGACGACGCGGGTGCAGGCGCGGATTCAGCAGGATGGTCATTTGCAGCGCGAGGAGCAAGCTCAACAACCGGTGCGGTGGCCGCGCCATTAAGGCTGGTGTCACCGTCCAGCGGAATACTGCGGCCAAAACCAGTTGCCTGACCGTTTGCGGACGGGCGCTTCAATCCGGTTTTTCTTTTGCCAAATGCTTGTGGTTTCATGTCCTGAGGCCTTACTGGAACCTATTTTTTGAACAACTTACCGAACCAGCCGGACGCCTGGTCGACGTCTTCGTTTTCGGCGGATATGGCGGCAAGTACATCTTTATAAGCTGCGCTTAACTTGCTGGCGGCGGCGTTGTCGGTCACCAATTTGCTTTGTTGTGCAGCGGCCATGATGGTCTTGGTGTCAAAGGGAATGGTTGCACCGACCGCCTGCTCGATAGAATTTTCGAAGTCCTTCTGCTCGACCTCCTGAGGTATGCTGCTGGTTTTGCTGGCAACCACATGAATGCTTGCAGCCGGTGCCACTTGCTTGATGTGAGCAATAAGCCGAATACAATCGCGGGCAGCAGTTAACGAATAGTCTGTTACCAGAACGATATCCTTGGCCGCAGACAATAAATCCGAATGGCCACCAATCATTTGTCGCGGTACTTCGACAACGACATTTTTGAAATTGTCCGATAGCGAGCCCACCAGATGTTGCAGCGTGCCGGCAACCGGCTCCTGCAAGGTTCCAATCGGGGCCTCTGAACCTAATATTGCCAGATTTTCCTGTGGTTTTACAACCGCACGTTCCAGAAACAGGCCATCAACACGGTCTGGATTTTCCAGGGCGTCAGACAGGCCGCGGCCTGGCTCCATATCGAATTGCATCGCTGACGTACCGAAATATAGGTCCAGATCCAGCAAGACTGTACTTTGCTTTTTTTCGGCCATCAGCCAGGCCACGTTGGAAACCAGCGTACTGGTACCAATCCCGCCGCGCAGTCCAATGAATACTGCACGCTCGCCGGTTGACAGGTCTTCCGGTTCGTCGTCCTGCGCCGGGGATTGGATGGCCTCCTGTGCCGTGGCAATGGCGCTTTGCAGAACTGTCGCAGTCAGTGGTTTGACAAGATAGTCGTGCACTCCGGCGTTCAGAAGATCGCGGTACAGGGTGACATCGTTAATGGTACCCAGTGCCAAAACCACGGTTCCTGCTTCACATACATCGGCCAGTGCCTGCATGTCTGCGCGCGGGTCGGTGCTGTCTGAAAGGTCCACAACCATAAATTCGGGGCAGGGCATACCGCCCAGCATACGCACGCCTGCGGCAATGCCACCGGCAAAAACCATGTCGGGTGCCCATCCGCGTTCGATAACAAGGGGATGCAGAATCTGGCTCGACATTTCGTCGCACATGAAAGCAGCGAACGGCGCGCGGAGGCTGTCTGAATTTTGGTCCTGATCAAGAATAGATGCGATTGCGTTCATTGGTTTGCTCCCTATTTCTTGCCGCCGCCGCCGGACGGGGCGGGCAAGTCTGCAAGCCCGTCAAGCGACAGTGTCATGGTGGGGCCAGATGCGGTGGCGGATGGACTGTAGAGCGCGCCGACGGCGGCGGCGGTTGAATTGCCGCTATTTTGGCCCGCGATCAGATCACGTGGGTTGGCAATCATCAAGCCCAGGTTCGCAATGGTAGAACAGCCGTGATGGGCAGATGCGTTATTAACGTCGTTGCCGGTGATCTCGACACCCCAATTGCCGCAATTTGGCGGCACGACGATGTGACGTTCCACATAGAGCGTGATTTCGCCGTCGGCTGGCTTTATCCCCAGTGCGCTGGTGCCAGCATAGAGCAGCCCGGCGGTTTTGATATGATCAACGATCGCATCAATACGCTCGGGGGCTACACCGGAAGAATCCAGCATAATTACATCTGCGTGGCCTGCGTTGACACTACGTAAAAACAAGCTGATGCCGTTTAGTGTGTAGCTGGACGGTGTGTCGGTTTTATCGTCTTCAGCTGCGATGCGGAAGGGAAGGCGAACCATTTTCACTTCATTTCGCATAATTTTTTCTGACGGTGCCGGAGCGCTGACCGCTGTGTGGTTGCAGGCTGCCAGCGACAGCCCAATGCCAGCAATAAAAGACAGCTTAATCAGGTTTTTTGGTTTTCTGTTCATGGTTGAAATCCTTTCTAATCAAGCTTGAAGCCGGCGCGCTGTTTCAACGAAGGGCCCGCTTTCTGATCTTTGTTTTTCAGTGCACTGCCTGCGTTTTCCTGCCAGCGCTTGCCGTGCAGATACCGGTCCATGTCGCTTGGAGCGATATAATGGTCGGTGGGCAGGGACAGCTGGCGGTCGCTTACCGGACGCACAATATAGGGTGTGATAACGATCAGCAGCTCGGTTTCCTCGCGGCGAAATTCTTCCGATCGGAACAAGGCCCCGATGATCGGTATATCGCCCAGTCCGGGGAATTTGTTGCTGCCTTGCACAACATTATTCTCGATCAGGCCTGCGATCGCGAACGATTGGCCGCTGCCAAGTTCCACCGTGGTTTCGGCGCGGCGTGTACTGATCGACGGTACGCTGATGCCCTCTACACGGATTGCACCGGCGGTTGAAAGGTCACTGACTTCGGGCATCACATGCATGGATATGCGGCCTGTGCTCATCACCGTTGGTGTGAACTCAAGCTTGACGCCAAATTCGCGGTATTCGATGCCCAAGCCGTCGCGGCTGGGGACCGGGATCGGGAACTCACCGCCCGCCAGAAAGTTAGCGGTCTGGCCGGTAAGGGCGGTCAGGTTTGGTTCAGCAAGAACCTTAATGAAGCCTTCCTGGTCCAGCGCATCAATGGCATAGTTAAGGTCAACGCCGCCGGTGAATATTTCGCCGAACAGTGAATTGCCCACGTCGGGCCGGTTGAATATCTCAAGCGGTAGCTGGGTCACCGGGTCGGCAATGATGTTGGACACATCGCGGCCATTGGCGATACCAAAGCCCACGTTTGAGCCGGTATAGAACCCTTCCCAGTTGACACCCAGTTGCTTGAGCACGGTGCGGCTAACCTCGGCGATGCGCACTCGCAGGTTTACCTGTGTGGGTTGTAGCACATTCACACTGTTCATAACCTGATCGGTCACCAGTATGGACCGCGCCAGTTTTTCTGCGGTGGCAGCTTCAGCGGGCGAGCCGACATTGCCTTCCAGAACAACCAGCTGGCCCAGCATAACAACCTTAACCGGCGCACCCGGCAACAGCCGCGCGTAGGCGGTTCGCAGGGCAGACAAGTTTCTGGTCACCGTTACATTGGAGGAAAATATTGTCTGGTCGTCTTTATCAAGCGCGTAGAAACTGGTTTCACCCTGCGTGCGACCAAAAATATAGATTACCCGGTTGGATTTAACCTGAACGTCGGCAATCTCAGGGTTGGCGATGAAAACCTCTGACGCGGGGCGGTCAAGGCGAATAAGCGTGCCCTTGTTGACCTCGATCGATAAGTTTCCTTCGCTGGGAGCAAGTACACTGGCACCGTGTTTTTTAGTGAGCGGTGCTGCGTAAGCCGTTGCTGTGGCTGCTGCCACCATGGCAAAAAACACCATAAAACCTGCAACGCTACCAAAGGAGAATGATTGATTGCGCCTCATTGGTCTGTCCCCCCAGCAGGTGTGTCGGTCGACACGCTAGAAGATTTGGGGCCACGACCACCCGGGCCGATTTCAATCGTCGATAATTTATTGCCGCGGCTGACACGTACGGTGTTTGCCGCTGCCTTGGCATCCATTTGCGGCAGAAACCGGCTAACCTCATGACCGAGCGTATGGCTGGTTGTGGTGCTGATGGGCGGGCTGTCCGGGTTGGTGCCTGCAACCAGCGAACCGTCGCCGGTCAGGCTGCGCAAACTAAGCGAGAGTACACCAATTTTTTCCAGCATCGCGACTTTTTCCGCCATTTTTGGCGTCACTTCAATAGTGGCTGTCTTGCCGATCTGGATTTTTTCTTCCTGCACGGTGCTGCGCTGATCTACCGCCAGCACGCGCACGTTCTGGAACACGGTCTCCGCGGCGGTGTAGCGCTCGGCGCGGGACATTTCGATGGTGTGCGTTACAATCACGTCCACCCGGTCGCCAGGGAAAATAAAGCCGCCGATACCAGCCACGGGCGACAGTTTAATTGTCACCGCACGCATGCCGGGGGTCAGGACCGCAGCGAGAAAGCCTCGCTCGCCCTGCGCAATCACAGCGGACAAAGTTACCGGCTCGCCGCGATTCATCGGCGAACGCACAACTTTGCCTTCCACATCTTTCAGCTTGTGTCTTGCACCGCTGAAATAGGCGTCATTCAAACCGTTTTGCGGCCATGGTTGCCAGGCGACATCGTCGGCTGACAGGATTGTGCCTACCGGCAATTCCTTGGCCGCCACCAAAATTTTGGCTGTTGGCGTGGGGGCACTAACTGTTTGCGCCTGTTGAGCCTGTTGCTGTACACCGGTTAAGAAAGACCGGGTGAAAAACACCACACCGACGACGCCGATAAGCGCTACGGCGACTAGGATAAGACCTCTGGGGTTCATGTCTTGTCTCCTGATAAAATCGCGAGAGTAAGAGACGGCCTTGGCCATCTATTCTGTTGCTTGTCCACACACTGGGGTCGGCATGGGGTCGACATGGGGTCAGGCTGTTGAAACCGATACCTTTTGGAGACAAACCCACAAGCCGCCAACCATGATGGCAACGCCGTATGGAACTTTTGGCGGGCCAGCTGAAACCAATGGTTTCACGTGGGTGTGAACCAGCGTCACGAGAGCAACCACGCCGCCTGCGACTGCAACAAAAAGCAGAAATGAAGCGCTGAGGGTTGGTCCGGCAATTAAAGCAACCGCTGCTATAAGCTTGACATCACCGCCGCCCATAAATTTGAGCGCAAACAACACAGCGCAAAAGCCGAACACCAGCAAACTGGCCACAATCGGCCCACCGGCGGCGGCTGTGAACGTGTCGCCTGCCTGTAATCGCCATATGGCCAATAGGCCAAACAGAGCAAGGACCATAAGCGGCTGAATATTTGGTATTCGCCTGTCCTTTAAATCAGTTGCTGCCGCCCATACAAGAATGGCAATAACTGCACTGTAGATGCCTGTTTCGACCATATTGGTCATTGGTTCCACCTGAAAATTGTCGAGCGATTTCCTGTATTCCTGCGGGGAAAACAAGGCTGCCTTCGCTCTTTCTCCAAAAGAATAGCCGCCGGAAATTATTAGCCCCCGGCGGCTATTTGTCGTTAGCCTTTAGGTACGCTTGCTTTTATGGAGCGGGCGCCACAGGAGCATTGGCATCAAGCGTGTCAGACACACCTGTAAACATGCCGTCCAGCGAGGTGCCCAGTGCACCAAGGGCTGTGATTAGTGCGATTGCAACCAATGCGGCGATCAAACCATATTCAATGGCGGTAGCGCCTTCTTCGTTGCGAGTTAGTGATTTCATAAACTTGAGCATTTTCTTTCTCCAGCTGCCAAGATTGGATGCACAATGATTAGCACTGCAGGTGTGAACAAAAAGTTAATTTAGATTGTCAACAATCCATATAAAACAATGGCTTATATGTATTATTTAATCAAAAATTATCCTCAAATTTTAAGTAAATTTTCAATGACATTGTTTCGGAAGGCTTTTTCACGGTATCGACAATTTTAGCGAAATTTTTGCTGTTTAAACCCGACAGCCTCGCAAGCGAAATAAAATTAAAAATGACTGAAAAAAGTAGTTTTACCCGGCGGTTTCAGAGTCAAAAGCGGGCAATTGGTAAAGAATCGGACTGTTTTCTGAGCGCCGGACGGCCGATTCTAAATCGGAGTTTGCCGCCGGATCACCGCAAGGAAAGACGCAGATGACACAGATAATATGGAAGAGGTCAGCCCGCATCAGCGATGATGAAGAAAGTGCTGCGGCTATGCAGGGCAGCTGTGATGATGGGGCCACGACACTTTGAGGAGAAGGGAAGCCCTCAAAGTGCCGCAGCAATATCTCCCTGGTGTTACTGCCCCGGAAATTATGAGGCAAGGAGCCAAAGGGCAGGGAGATAGGGTCGTTCGTTGTTGCGGACAGCGAATTCTGCCAACCGCTTGGCGGATAAATCGCCAAAAAAATCAGGCCGCTATTAAATCAGGCCGCTATTAAATCAGGCATTAAAAAATTACGTTTGCCGCGGCCAAATCGTCCTCTGTCAGCCCGACAAGGAAAATACTGTCTGCGTCAGTGGTTTCGATCAAAATGCCGAATTGGCCGTTGATGATAGTTTCAAACGAGAAAAACAGCAGGTCGCTGAAATTATCAATATCGTCGATCTGCTCCAGCACCAACGTGTCATCAAATATATTGAAATCATCGATGGTGTCGTCGCCGTGGCCATCCGCGAAGTAGAAAAAATCCTCGCCGGTGCCGCCAATTAATGCGTCGTCGCCGGTGCCGCCGAATATGTCATCGTCGCCGGCATCACCCCAAATGGTGTCGTTCCCTGAGCCACCGAACAGGGCATCGGCCCCGCCCGCGCCCGCAAGCTGATCGTCACCCGAGCCCGCAAATACCGTGTCGTTGCCTGCGCCTGCAAACACATCGTCATCGCCCTCGCGCGCGCCGATCAGGTCGTCGCCGTCCTCGCCGTACAGGGTGTCGTGTCCTGCGGCGCCCCAAATATCATCATCACCGGTGCCTGCCAAAACAAGATCATCGCCGGTGCCACCGAAAAGCGAATCGAAGCCGCTGCCTCCGTCCAGGGTGTCATGGCCCGGTCCGCCAAACAGAGCATCGTCGCCACCGAGGCCAGAGATGTCGTCGTTGCCGCTGCCACCGCCGACAATATCGGTGAAAAAACCGCCCAGAACCAGATCGTCACCCGACCCGGCCCAAATCACATTCTCTGGCGCAACCGAGGGAAATATTGCAATCACGGCTTCGGGTCCTTCGACCTCGCCGAAGTCGAACAGGCCGTTGTCGTCAACCAGACCGTCGTTCCAGCCCGCACCGATGATGGTATCGTTGCCCGCGCCGCCTAACAGGGTGTCGCTGCCGTCAAAGGCGGTGCCGTCCGGGATCACAGGCGCGAAAAAATTCAGGTCACCGTACCAGTCAATGTGAGCGATATCGCCGTCGTTGAAGCCACCGCCGACAATAAAGTCGTCACCATCGCCGCCGATCAAATAGTCATCGCCGCCGCCGCCAACCAGAAAATCATCCCCGGCACCGGCGCGAAAGAAACTATCGCTGCCTGAACCGTCAAAAACTTCGTTACCGTTTACTGTGTTTACAAATGTCATTGGTCGTAAGCCCTCGTCGTTGTCCGCCGTTGCCCGGTCTTGTGCCCGGTCTTGTGCCAGGTGTTTGCCGCCGGAAGCCATTAAGCCATAGCTTTCCTGAATGCATTATGAACGAGCAAGTTAGACCAATATGCGGCGATAGTGCGGCACGTACCAATGGGGATGCGCCAATTGCCGACAACGACGGTCAAAATTGGGGGTAAACCGGGGACAAAAGAGGCCCGCATTTTAACGATGGAGCATAGGGGAAAGTGGGTGGATGCGGGCGTTTATCGGAGCACGCTGTCCTTATGCAACAGGTTCAACCGCTTGCAAGGCACCAATTCGGGGCCGGAAGAACGAAACCTTGCGAATGGTCTGTGCGGCAATAAACTGGAAAATTATGGGTTCATAGGCGAAGAAAATTTCAGTGGCCAGAATGGTTTCATCGTCGCGCATGGTCAGGCCTGCAGGCAGGGTGGGGGCTTCGCCTTCGATACCAAATTCGCTGGCAACATTCAGCGATCCGCCGCCGAGACGTTGCCAATATATACTGGCCGGGTCATCCACGGTTTGGCTGATGGCGCTAACAATAACCAGCGCGTCGCCGCCCATTTCATAGGGGGCCATTATAAAGGGCGCAGCTGAGAAGATGTCCTGGATGACATCTTCCGAGATTTCTTCGTCCCGCGTGACCAGGTCGGCAATGGAAACAACCGAATGCTGTAATTTCAAATTCACCAGAAGATAGTTGCCCACTTCAACGATTCCGGTCAAAAATGTGACAAACATCGGTATTGCCAGCGCCAGCTCGGCCAGAATAGCCCCGCGTTCATCGCGTTTGAGCCTGCGTAGCAACATGGCCAATCCGCCTGGTTTAGCGGCCCCGGTATTTATAGCAACCCCGGTATTTGTGGAGGAAACCCGTGTCATTCTGGCCCTGCTCAAATTGTTAAAAAGGTTCATTGCGTACCGCCACGGTAGAACTGATGTTGAGTGCCCGGTGCGCCCAGTCCATAAAGCCGGTTAAGCTGTTGGCGTCATAATTGATGCGGTAGAGGACAATGTCACCCGCACCGCCAAGGCCAGCAATCGCCATATCGTCGTCCCATACGCCGTTACCGTTTACATCGGCGTAAGGTTCTCCCTCGTCCCAGTCCCCGCTGTCGTTTTGGTCGGTAAAGGGTTCGGGCTCGCCGATATCGGCAAATTGTTCATACACCAGCGTTTCAATCACCACCGTGTCCATATCAACCATGCCAAACGTTTGTTCCTGAATGATAGCCCGCACCTGGTCTTCACGGGTTACGCCGCCGTCTGCGCCGCCGGTCACACCGAAGCGAGAGGCATGCAGCACAGCATTTTCAACTGAAGCCGAGACAAAAAAGAAGTTGGCAATTTCAAATACGCCGATCAGGGCTGTCAGCAATATGGGCAGGCCCAGTGCGGCTTCAACCATGGCGCCGCCATGTTCGTCTCGGGCCAGGCGCTTCACGCGCAACAATTTGGGCCAGCCAATCATTTTGCCACCCTCATCATTTTGCCACCCTCATCATTTTGCCACCCTCATCATTTTGCCACCCTCATCATTTTGAAAGCCGCAGGTTTGATAGCTGGCGGCCAATGGTCTCAAAGGCGGCATCCAGCGACGCAGCCGTTGGTGCGTGGAAATAAAAACTTGGATTGGTGGCGCAGTTTTCAAAGGCTGTCTGAACCGCCGCGTCCGGTGTTGTGCCAAAGGTGATTGAATAGATAATCACGCTATCGTTCTTGATGTTGGCGCAAATGCGGTCAAAGCGATCATCCAGATCGTCGCGCGCTTCGGTAACCGATGCATGCCCCATGTCCACAGCGCGGCCGTAAGCGGTATAATCTGAAATGCCTGGAAATGGGTCCGGCCATGTGGAAGGTGGGATAAATTCGTTTTTGCCGTCGGTTAGCACGACAATCACCTTGTCCATAAAGGGTGTGTCGTAATCGACAGGAAGTTCTGGTTCGCTTTCAGCCCACAGGCCGCGCCAACGCGGGCTGAGAACTCGCCAGCCCCATGCCAGGCCCATCGGTGTTGCGGTGCCGCCGAACGACCAGGGTGCCATGTTATCAATGGCGTCCAGCACCTTGGTCTTTTCCGCCACCAGCGGTGTTATCTGTTCGCCGCAACCGCGGTTGGGGCCAATCGAATTGTTCCGGTCGTTTGCCTCAAAGATGGTAATTTCATCGCCGTTGTCCTCATCAACCCAATTGTTGTCATAATGGGTAAACTGCCAGCCTGATTTATAGTACCAGCCTTCGGCATAGTCAGTGTCCTGCCAATAGTATGGCTCGAACGGCTCGTTGGTGGGGGGCGTATCAGTTTCATCCAAACCGTCAGCGCGTGCGGCGATACAGCCCATCCATTCGGTGTCGGGAAAGCCGGTGTCGACCAGTGTTTGACCGTCTGCTGACAACCAGCCGTCATGCACGTTGCCCACATTCACCTGGGTGATATAGGGCACGACCCCAACCCAAAGGTTGGTATTTGTTTCGTCGTCGCCGTAGACGGTTTCGATCAGGTTGGTGGCGGCTTCTTTCATGGTGTCAATTTTGCTGTCGTGGCGCATGGACCCGGTATTGTCCATGACCAGCACCAGTTCCATGCCGCGGGTTTCGCGGGTAATTTCGGTGCTGGCAGAAACGGTGATGTCGCCGAAACCAAATATGCTCATGAAGGTGGCGCTGACCGTTGCTTCGGCGTTTAGGGTGATCACTTCATTGTCGTCGCTTACTGTGATGGTCATGCCAGCATCGGCGGCTACATTGTCCACCGACGCGATATTGGCATCAAAAAATTCGCGGGCGTCGGCTTCCATATTGTCAACGTCAAGCGCGTGGCCTGCGGCCAATCCGGCGCTGTCCAATGACTTCTGCAGCACATCTTTCACGTAAAACATGCGCGCACCGTCAACTGTCAGGCCAGCTGCGCCAGTGAGTACAAGCATACCGCCTGCAACGGCCGGAATAAGGCTGCCGCGCTCGTCGTTGATTAGGCGCTGTCCCAGCTTCTTGAACGAAAGCCGCATGTGTGATGATGATTTCATGTGCCTACCTGTTGCCTGATACAGAAGGGCGACTCTATGGTCACAAACACAAAATTTTGTAAATGAATGCAGACAATTCTACTTATTGTTTAATTAATAGAACCACACTTCATCTCATGCTTCTTAGCGCGGTTATTTAGTAAAATTGAATGCAAAGCCTTAGAAATTTTAAAGATTTTTAGGTGTATGTTTTTGCCTTGAATATAGTGAGAAAATCACATGATCAGGCACAATTTTTTGGATCGTTTTATCAAGGACGAATCCGCAGGAACCATGGTGTTAACAGCTGTTGTATTGCCCGCCATTTTAGGCTTTGCCGGAATGGGTTTGGACGCGACCGGCTGGTACATGCAGAAACGCCAGCTGCAGAATTTAACCGATATGGCCGCGCTTGAGGCTGTGCATTCAGGCGAATGGTTCGCGGCGGATGCGCTCAATTCCCAGGTATCCAGCTTCATCGATACCCGTGGGGGCAATAGCGACACCGATACCGTTACCTTGACCACGCCGCCCACATCAGGCGCTTACGTGGGTAGAGCCGGTTTCATGGAGTTGACTGTTGAGCGCGATGTCGAGCTTTATTTTGTTGATGCCATGTATGGCATGATGGGTCAGGATTTTGCCGTAACGGTGGCAGCCCGGGCGGTTGCCGGTACGCTTGTTGTCGGCACCCAATGCGTGGTGGCGCTGGACGACTCGGCGGATAGGGCACTTAATTTTCAGGGTAATACCGAGGTGGGTACCGAATGCGGGATCACGTCCAACAGTACCAGCGATGAGGCTATTTATGTCGGCGGCAGCGCGGAACTGACCACCGTTTCGGCACAGGCTGTAGGGGATATTTCCGTTTCTGGCAGCGGCTCGCTTATTAGCGATACGCCGCCGCAGTCGCTGTCGTCTCCGGCCGATAATCCTTATGAAAGCCTGACGATTCCGCCCATTGGTGCTTGCGATGTAATCGGTGCCACCACCCTGCGAGATGACGACGTCCTGTTTCCGGGTCGATACTGCGGGGATATCACGGTGCAGGGTGATAATGTTGTCTTCGAACCCGGCACCTATGTGATTGAGGGTGGCGATTTTGGTGCCAACGCCAATTCTACCTTTTCAGGCGACGGTGTCACTTTTATCCTGACCGGCACTTCGCCCGCCGATGTTGGCGGCATTTCCATGAACGGTAGCACATCCGCTGACCTGTCGGCACCAACAAGCGGCGCATACCAGGGTATTCTTTTTTATCAAGATCCGATCGCGGAGTATCGCTCGAACGGAAGCGATGCCACTTTTGCAGGCGGGGCCGACTTGCTTATGGACGGTGTTCTGTATTTTCCCAGCAGCGACATCACCTTCACCGGCGGCACGTCGGCTGATCCGTCCTGTATGCAGGTTTGGGGCGCGACAGTCACCTTCGCGGGCGACAGTAAAATAGGCAATGATGACGCGATCTGCTTATCCCTTGGGCTTGATGTCAGTCCGCAAATTAGAATTCTGCTGGTGGAGTAACGAAAATGGGCTTCCTTGATAAACTCCTGAAAAACACAGACGGTGCAGCAGCGGTTGAAACCGCTCTTGTAGCCAGTGTCCTGGGCTTCGTCGGGCTTGGCGTGATTGACTATGGTCTTGCATTCGGCCGGTCGATGGAACTGGCAAACGCGGCGCGTACCGGTATGCAATATGCAATGGTGCGCAAACCGGTGGACGAAGACTATACAGCGATCCTTGACGCGGTATCGGCTGCCTCGCCCAATGCCTATGCCGATAGCAACCGCGCGATTACTGCGGTGCTTTATTGCGAATGCCCGGATGGGTCCGCCAGCGACTGCGTAAGCGAGGTGGGCGAGGATCTGACTTGTGATGATGGCAGTCGCCGTGCCGCATATCTCGATATTACCGTCGCCGAGGACTATAGTCTGATTTTCGGATATCCGGGTCTGGATGATACGCTGTCCTTGTCGCAGACGGTAACACTGAGGCTGAATTGAAATGGGGATGATGAGGTCAATAGGGCGGTTTTGCCGACATAGCAAGACAGACGATTCGGGTTCGGTCGCAGTCGAGTTTGCTCTTACCTTGCCAGTTTATTTTGGTGCCATCATGTTTGTCATGGAAATGGGTCGGTTGGCGTTTATTCAAGGCACGGTCATTCACGCGGCTGAGGAAGCGACGCGCTTTGCCTTGGTGAACTACAGTGCCACGGCGGCAGATATTCAAGCGCGCGCGCGGGCGAACCTGCTGGGGCTTGAAGAGGACAAGCTGACTGCGATCCTGATAACCGACCCTGTGGATCCTGCTGATCAAACCAGGCTGGTGACTGTTGAAATACAATATCAATATGAGCCGATTTTACCGTTTCTGTTCTTTATCTCGGATAGTGAAGGGGACGGTTCAATATCGTTGGTTGGCACGTCGCGCGGGGTTCTCACCGAGGAAATCCCGTCTTTGTAGTGTGGCGTATGCGACAGGTGCTGTGACCTGTATGCCCTTTTTTCCCAAAGATGTGATCGCAATTGTGCTTCTGGCGGATATTTGCACTTGAATCTGTCTAAAGTTGGTGGCAACCATAACCGGGGGTCGGTAAGAACCTTGGTTGCTGCTGGAAGGCGGGGCGAGACGTGGGTGTAAAGAAGTATCCTTCGCCGGAGTTGTTGGCGAAAGCGAAAGAAACGCGGCGGGAACCACCCGAGGACGCGATTTTTAGTTATTTTAATTCGTCAGACGGTGAATCGATGCGATTTGCCAGGTTTCCCGCAAGCAAGGTGGTTGAGGCCAAGGGCACTATCATCTTTATGCCTGGCCGCACTGAGTTCATTGAAAAATTTATCGAAGATATTCATATCTGGAACGGAATTGGTTTTGCCTGTGCCGCTATGGACCTGCGCGGACAGGGAATGTCATCGCGCGTACATCCGAACCGTGACAAACATTATGTCCGAAGTTTTGACCCTCATATTGAGGATGTTCATCAGCTGTTTGAAAAGGCCATAGCGGGCAAGATGCCCAAGCCCTATATCTTGATGGGGCACTCGGCTGGCAGTCATGTGATACTGAGGTTCCTTCATGACCACCCGCGTGATGCAGACGCCGCCATTTTGATTGCGCCGATGGTGCGTATAGCCGCTGGCGGCGTGCCGCGCATGATTACTCATGCTTTGTCATTTATGATGAATTTTGTTGGTCTGGGTGCTGCTTATGTGCCCGGACACACGGCCTTTAAGGACGGGCGCTGGGGCTGGCGCAAGAAGTTAACCCATGATGATGAACGCTTCAAAGACGAAGATCATTTCATCAACACCAAGGACAGGCGGCTGGCGGTGGGCGGTGTGACCTACAAATGGTTGCTGGAGGCTATGCGGTCCTGCGATATTTTGAACGCGCCCGGCTATGCCGAAAAAATCAACGCACCGACATTGATTTTGCAGGCAAGCGAAGACCAGATTGTTGACAACGATGCGCAAAGTGAGCTTGCAGCGCATTTGCCCAATGGTCGCCTGATACCGATTGAAGGTGCCATGCATGAAATTTTGAAAGAGTCGGACGAGCATCGTGCGGCGGTTTGGGAAGCAATTGGCGAATTTATTGACTTGAAAAACGGACCTGACTTTTCCGTGCTTTAGTCGCCGACGCAACAATGAAGCAGTCTGGCTGTCAACTAAGCGGGCTTTTAATCAAATGGTCTTCTACTCAAGCGGGCTGGGGAAGCCGGAATTTTCCAGAAATTGGCGCGCTGTTGCCTTTAATGTACCAACGTCACGAATAGTTTTGCCGATTATATTTATACCCACCAGGAAGGTCAGTAGACTGGTGGCAAGAATTTTTGTGTCCGTCGCAGGATCAATCGCACCTTCGGCCTTCGCCTGTTCAATACGGGTGATAAACTGTGTGCGCTTTCTGTCGGTGAAGGCGCGAACGCGGCGCGGCGCGGGCTTGTCTTCACTTGATTGAACGAGACAATTGATAATCATACAGCCGCGCGCCATTGGATCAGCGGCCAGTTTCTCGCAAATTGAGTTAAAGAATATATGTAGGGTATCACCTGCCGGCATGCCGGGCAGATCGCTGGTTAGCGGCAGGTCAATATCATCGCTTTCGTAGCGTGCCAATGCTTCCGCAAACATGGCATCTCGGTTCAAAAAGCTATTGTAGAAACTGGACCGCGTAATCGACATGGCGCTGGCGAGGTCAGAGACAGAGGTCGGCTCATAGCCCTTTGCCCAAAAGACATTCATCGCAATTTCAATTGCGTCGTCTCTGTTAAATTTTGTCGGACGTCCCAAAAGGTCACTCCGTTAACGAAGAAAGCGCGGAACGGCTTTCTACACCTGCTGGCGCAGACTATGTCACAGTTGGCTGACAATGCAATGGTTTGGCTTAATCCTGGTCAAACGATTTGGTCTTCTGCAGCAGTTGCTTTGCCAGCGATGGGTCGCCGACAGCGAGCAGTCGGCCCGATGGCCCCGGACCTTCGCCGGACCAGCCAGTTGCGGAGCCACCAGCACCGCGAACCACTGGAATTAACGCCATCATATCATACAACTGCAAGCCGGATTCGATCACGACATCAAAAAACCCGCTGGACAGAATAGCGTAAGCGTAACAGTCCAGCCCGTAGCGTACCAGCTTGCTGCCAGCCAGCAACTGGTCAAATAATGGCCGTTCTGCGCCGGTGAACAGGTCTGGGTCTGTGGTGGAAAGGGTGGCGTTGCTCAGGCTGGCGCATGGCCTTGTGCGGATGGGTTTGCCGTTCAGGGTGGCCCCGGTAGTCCAGCCCAGATAGCGCTCGCCCACATAGGGCTGGTCGATCACCCCGATAACAGGTTCGCCGTGGTGGCGAAGGCCAATAAGCGTGCCCCACGTGGGTAGGCCCGAAATAAAAGCGCGGGTGCCGTCGATGGGGTCCAATACCCATTCAAACGGGCTGTTTGTTTGTTTGCGGCCAAATTCCTCACCGAATATCTGGTGCTCGGGGTAGCGCGCTTCTATCAGGCTGCGAATGGCTTGCTCTGCGCCCCGGTCGGCTTTGGTAACCGGGTCAAACCCGCCGCCTGTCAGCTTGTTATCAACCGCAACCGGCTGACGAAAATACTTGAGCGACACTTCCGCCGCTGCGTCAGCAAGTGTGCATGCAAATGCTTTAAGTTCCTCGATTTCGGCGGTTGGCAAGCTGCTATTCATTGATTAACTCGCGGAATTTATTTTAATGCACGATTTTCGCAGCCCAGACGGGTTGCAAAAACGCACATGTTAGACCACAACATGCGTGCAAAGATCAATGGAGCGATAATGCAAACTGTCGATTTTCTTATTGTGGGCGCAGGCATTGCCGGTGCTGGCATGGCCTACCGGCTGGCCGGGCACGGCGACGTTCTGGTGTGTGACATGGAAGACCAGGCTGACTATCACACCACCGGCAGGTCAGCGGCCTTTTACGCTGAAACCTACGGAGGTACAAAAGTGCAGCCGTTGACGTCATGCTCCAAGGATTTTCTTCACACGCCGCCAATTGGTTTCTCGGAGGCTCCGTTGATTACCGACCTGGGCATTGTGCATGTTTTCGGTGAAAACCAAAAGACGCGCGCGGTTGCTGATTATGAAGCCATAGTTGGTGCCTTGCCGCATATCCAGCTGCTGGACACTGAGGGTTTAAAGGCAAAGCTGCCGCAGTTGGGGGCGGGGCATCTTGTTGGCGGCATCTACGATAGCGAGTGCGGCAACCTGAATGTGGCGGCCCTGCATCAGGGATATTTGCGCGCAGCCAAACGAATGGGCGCGCAGATTTTTCTGGGTTCGGGGTTTGGAAGTGCCGCATATAAAAACGGCTTTTGGACCGTTCAGCTGGCTGGCTGCACTATCCGGGCACGGTTCATCGTTAACTGTGCTGGAGCCTGGGGCGATCAGATCGCTGAAGGGTGCGGTTTGTCGCCTATCGGGCTGGAACCATTGCGGCGCACACTGGTGACGGTGCCAAACCCGGCAGGGCTGCCGTTCGACAAAAACCTGCCCATTGTTATGGAATTTGATGAAGCTTTTTACTTCAAGCCAGAGGGCAATGGCTATCTGATCTCGCCCGCAGACGAGACAGCAAGCCCGCCCTGCGACAGCCAGCCAGAGCTGGAAGATGTGGCGCTTGCGGTTGATCATTTTGAACGCGCAACCGGGTCGTCAGTGGGTAAGGTTGATGCAAAATGGTCAGGCCTGCGCACTTTCGTACCAGACCGCGCGCCGGTGATCGGGTTCGACCGATCCTCGGACGCTTTTTTCTGGAGCGTTGGCCAGGGCGGGTTTGGCATACAAACCTCGCCCGCCTGGTCGCGCATGGCGGCCAGCTTGATTTTGGGTCATGCGGTTCCTGACGATATAAAAGCGTTTGGTGCCGAGCAGAATTGGTACGCGCCTTCCCGTTTTAGCTAACTTGCCCGTTTCATTTAAATTGCGCGTTTCGACTTCAGTTCCGGTAGCGCTTTCTAATATCACGGTAGTCTTCGTCCGGCTCCTCGCGGTGCCGATTTTTGCCGAAAGCAAAAACCAAAATCACCGACCCAACAGTGGCGGCGATCAAATCACCCGCCAACCCGGTTGGCCCCAGGCCTATGATGCCGAATAAAAAGTCACCGATCAGACCCCCAAAAATACCAAGAATGATATTGCCAAGCGCACCGTAGCCCTTGCCGCGCAGAATATTACCCGCCAGATACCCGGCGGCGGCCCCAATTAATATTGATCCAATAATGCCCATGAATTTTCTCCTTCAACTTCGTTGCGAATCAGTAACGACCGTAACGACGGCCATAGTCCATTTCGCGGCGCAGTTCGTCGTTCCGGTATTGGCTCAGGCTATAAATTGCCCAAATTGCTGCCACGGGCCATCCGATGACGGTTAGCCATAAAAGCGCGCAAAATAGCCCCTGAAGCGGGCGGTTGATGGTGAAAAATACGAACGGTGGTATTATGATCGCCAATAGTAGGCGCATCCAGTCCTCCTCTTACCTCGCTGTTAAGTCTTTTTTTATAATTTGTTATCTAAAACACATAAGTATGAAGCTGATCGATTCAAGGGCTGGCTTCTGAATCGAGGCTATATTGGGGTTTTGACCAGTTGGTTTTTTGGGATTGCGGTGGAAAGGCCGATTTTTCGGCAACAACGGCAATGACAGCAACATCGACCAACAGGTAATGGTAAGTAACGTGTTTTGGGGCAGTTTACGTGATCAATTTTTTAAGAAACTTTAAAGTGAATGTACGAATTTGGGCGCTGACAATCATCTCGTTGTTTGGCACCGTCTTTATTGTCTGGCAGTATAGCTCGCTGGTGCAGGAGCTGAACGAGGGAATCGTTTCGGCTGCGCAAGCAGAAGCACACCAGTCGACAGTTTACATATACACAGCGATTCTGGTCGCTCTGATAATTTCTCTGTCGGTGGTGATTACCAACAGCATTATGCGCCCTCTCAGGCGCCTGCAAAGCGAGCTGACCGACCTGTCGACCAGCAAATATGATAAGCCGCTGACGGGCACTGACCACGGCGACGGTATTGCGGCCATGGCCCGTGCAGCAGAATTTCTGCGCCAAAACGCGCTTGAGGCCCAGCGCTTGCGTGAGGAAGCAGAGACGGCAAGGGTTGAGCGTGAGGAAATCGACCGTGCTGCGGGTGATGAAAAACGTGCTGTCGAACGGAAAAAAATTGCCGAAGAAAAACAGCAGGCAGAAAAATCCTCAGCGGAACGGCGCCAATTGCAAAACGAATTAGCCGGCAGTTTTGAAACCGAAATTTCCGGCGTAATTCAGTCCCTGTCCGGGTCGGTCGCCGAGCTGCAAATGGCATCTGACACCATGGGTGAGGCCATTGACCAAACCGGGCTTGAAGTGAACGCCGCCGCGTCCGCGACCGAAGCCACCGGACAGGACATGGTATCAGTGGCCGAAGCAACTGAAGGCTTGACCGGGGCGATCAGTGAAATTCGGACCCAGGTCGAATCCGCCAATAGCACCACGATGAACGCCATGGATGTAACCCGCGAAGCGGAAGACCGGGTTAGCTCTCTATCGGCGGCCTCGGACCGGATTGCAGAAGTTATTACCCTGATCAATGAAATTGCCGAGCAGACCAATCTGCTAGCGCTTAATGCCACCATTGAGGCGGCGCGCGCGGGTGATGCGGGCAAAGGTTTCGCCGTTGTTGCGAGCGAAGTTAAGTCGCTGGCGAACCAAACCGCAAAGGCGACCCATGAAATTGAAGAGCAGGTGGGTGCCATGCAGGCGGCGACCAATGACACCGTGTCTTCGGTGGGTTCCATTCGTGATGCGATCAAGCAGGTAAGCGAGATTTCCGGTATGATTGCAGCGGCGGTGGTCCAGCAGGAAGCATCGACCGTTGAAATCAGCCGCAGCGTCCAAAATGCCAGCCAGGGAACCGCAAATCTGGGCCAGAATGTAGGCCGGGTGCAGGAAATGGCGGAACGTAGTGCCGGTGCGGCCAATGTTGTTAATGCTGCGTCGGGCGGCTTGACCGA
>JAJFIT010000174.1 GCA_021774775.1 Alphaproteobacteria bacterium
CGATTGAAATAGATAAGAGAGATACACCATGCAGATCGAAGAACTGGCGATTGACGGCCTGAAGCATGAATATAAAATTACCGTTCCGGCGAAAGATCTGGATGCCCGGATGGATGCAATCCTGACCGAGTTTCGTGCAACCGCTAAAATCAAGGGCTTCCGACCCGGCAAAGCGCCGCTGTCGCTCCTGAAGCGGATGCACGGCGAACGCGCCCAGGGCCAGCTTCTTAATGAAACAATGCAGGAAACATCTGCAAAACTTTTTGAAGAAAAGAAACTGAAGCCTGCAATGCGGCCTGAAGTCGACATGGTAAGCGAATATGATGACGGCAAAGACCTGGAGTATAAGCTGACAATCGAAGTTCTGCCCGAGATCGATGTTGAGGGCTTCAAAGCGCCTGCACTTGATCGCTGGATTGCCGAAGTTGATGAAAAAGCCATCGATGCTTTTGTTGAGCGCATCGCCAGCCAGCAAAAATCATTCAAGAAAGCTGCAAAAACTGCCAAGGCCGACCAGGGCGACGCGGTTCTGATTAATTATGTTGGCCGCGTTGACGGCGAAGAGTTTGACGGCGGTGCCGGCGAAGACTTTCAGCTGGAATTGGGTTCAGGCATGTTCATCCCCGGCTTTGAAGAACAACTTGTCGGCGCAAAAGCCGGAGACAATAAAGTTGTTGCTGTCACTTTTCCGGATCAGTATCAGGCCGAAAACCTTGCAGGCAAAGCTGCAGAGTTCACCGTTGATGTCCTTGAAGTACGCAAGCCGTCAGAAGCCGAGGTTAACGAAGACCTTGCCAAAAACATGGGCTTTGATGATCTGGCAACGCTGCGCTCGTCTGTTAAGGAGCAGCTTGAAACTGACAACGCTGGCCTGACACGCGCCCACATGAAGCGCGCGCTGCTTGATGCGCTGGCTGACGAATATGACTTTGCAGTGCCCGCTGGCATGGTCGGGCTGGAGTTTGGCCAGATTTGGCAGCAAATCCAGCAGGACGCAATCAACTCAGGCGAAGCAACGGCTGAAGACTTTGAAGGCATGGATGAGCCAGCTGACAAAGCCGAGGCTGACGAATTCCGCGCTATCGCCGAACGCCGTGTGCGCCTTGGCTTGCTGCTTTCTGAAATTGGCGTTGCCAACAAGGTGGAAGTGAACCAGGAAGAAGTAAACAAGCGTGTGATCGAAGAAGCGCGTCGCTTCCCGGGCCAGGAAGCGCAGGTTTTCGAGTATTTCCAGAAGAATGATGAGGCGCGGGCACAGTTGCGAGCGCCGATTTTTGAAGAAAAGGTTGTCGATTTCGTTATTGAAAGTGCCAAGCTAACTGACAAGACAGTGACACGCGACGAGCTGGAAGCAGCCGTTCGGGCGCTGGACGAGGAAGAAGCCAACCCTGGCGCAGAAAAAGCCAGGAAGAAGCCTGCCGCGAAGAAAGCTGCTGCAAAAAAAGCACCGGCAAAGAAAGCTGCGGCTAAAAAGGCACCTGCAAAAAAAACAGCAGCGAAAAAACCCGCTGCGAAGACGTAATTTATTAAACCTTTCGGGGTTAAAACGATTTTGAAAGGGAGCTTTTGGGCTCCCTTTTATTTTGGCCTTTAAATGTCATGGTGGATTACCCACATAATCGGGCCAGATTAGTTATTCGCTTGCGACGGATTACTCCCGTTGCTACAGCTTTTTAAAAGGCGCATTGATTATTTTCAAAGGATCAACGCGGCGACCGACTGCACCAATAGGAGTGATGCATGAAAGATATTATGGGTGAATTCACCAACGCTTTGGTTCCGATGGTTGTGGAACAAACCAACCGGGGTGAGCGCTCGTTTGATATTTATTCAATGTTGCTGCGCCAGCGCATCGTCTTTCTTACCGGTCAGGTTGATGATCTGGTCTCAAGCCTCGTGGTGGCCCAGTTGCTGTATCTTGAAGCAGAAGACCCAACCAAAGACATCTCGTTTTATATCAACTCACCCGGCGGCGTGGTCACCAGTGGACTGGCTATGTATGACACCATGCAATATATCCGCCCCAAAGTGGCGACAATATGTATCGGGCAGGCTTGCTCTATGGGCTCGCTGCTGTTAGCAGCCGGAGAGCCGGGCATGCGCTATGCGCTTTCGAACGCCCGCGTGATGATCCACCAGCCATCGGGCGGTGCACAGGGCAAGGCCGCGGATATTGAAATTCAAGCACGTGAAATTCTGAATATCCGCAAACGCCTGAATGATATTTACGTTCAGCACACCGGCCAAAAATTAAGCAAGGTGGAGGCGGCGATGGACCGCGACACTTTCATGAGCGCGGACGAAGCAAAAACATTTGGTTTAATCGATGAAGTTTACACGACACGAGAAGTGCCAGAGGAAACCAAATAACACCTTCAAACGTATGTTTAACAGGGCGGTGATTTAGGATTTGATAGTTTTTTTGTTGTAAGCTTCTTTTTAACCAGTTTACGATAGACGAAAGAAGTAAGAGTATTGCGGTGACAGATTTGACAAATAACGACTCCAAAAACACACTTTACTGTTCCTTTTGCGGCAAGAGCCAGCATGAGGTCAGAAAGCTGATCGCCGGACCAACAGTGTTCATTTGCGATGAGTGTGTGGAGCTGTGCAACGATATCATTAAGGAAGAAAGCAAAGGCGCGCTTTCAAAAAGTGGCGACGGGGTACCGGCACCACTGGATATTCTATCTGTTCTTGATGACTATGTGATTGGCCAAGGGTCGGCCAAGAAGGTTTTGTCGGTGGCGGTTCATAACCACTACAAACGCCTGCATCATGCGGGTAACAATAATGACGTAGAGCTTTCCAAGTCGAATATTCTTCTGGTTGGCCCTACCGGCTGCGGTAAAACACTGCTGGCACAAACGCTAGCGCGCATTCTGGATGTTCCCTTCACCATGGCCGACGCCACTACGCTGACCGAAGCTGGTTATGTGGGCGAAGACGTCGAAAACATCATTCTTAAACTGCTTCAGTCAGCAGATTATAATGTGGAGCGTGCGCAGCGCGGCATCGTTTATATTGACGAGGTTGATAAAATTAGCCGCAAATCTGATAACCCGTCGATTACCCGCGATGTATCGGGTGAGGGCGTTCAGCAAGCGTTGCTGAAGATTATGGAAGGCACTGTTGCCAGTGTTCCGCCGCAAGGGGGGCGCAAGCATCCGCAGCAAGAGTTTCTTCAAGTCGACACAACCAACATATTGTTTATTTGCGGCGGCGCATTCGCCGGGCTGGACAAAGTGATTGCCAACCGGTTGCAAGGGAAGTCTATCGGATTCGGCGCAACGGTTAGCGGCCCGGAAGATCGCGGCGTCGGTGAACTGTTGCAAGGGACCGAGCCGGAGGACCTACTGAAATTTGGCCTGATTCCCGAATTTGTTGGCCGTTTGCCGGTTATCGCGACCCTTGAAGACCTGGATGAAGATGCACTGATCAAGATTTTGTCAGAACCAAAAAACGCGCTGCTAAAACAGTATCAGAGCCTGTTTAATATGGAGGATGTCAATCTGACATTCACCGACGACGCACTGGCCGCGGTTGCCAAAAAAGCGATTGACCGGAAAACAGGGGCACGTGGCCTGCGCTCCATTATGGAAAACACGTTGCTGGACACTATGTTTGACCTGCCAAGTCTGGACGGAGTTGAAGAGATTGTCATTAACGGCGATGTGGTCGACGCAAAATCGAGTCCTTTGCAGATATACTCTGAAAGACGCGGCGAGGCCGATCAACCAGCCTAGATTTATCGTTTAAATTGGATTTTGGGGCTTGAAACAGATGTTGCAGGCCCCAAATCTGTATTTAGTGCAGATAATATTGAATTTTAGTGCATTTTTTACGTTTTCCGTTCCTAATTGTCGCTTAATGACTTAAATTTCTGCTGAGTTGCGTATTTTTCCTCTGTAAGGTTCTCATTTATGACTGAATCCACCCTCGAAGACACGAACCAAGTGTTGCTGCCCGTTCTGCCCCTACGAGATATCGTTGTCTTTCCCCACATGATTGTGCCGCTTTTTGTTGGCCGCGATAAGTCGGTCCGCGCGCTGGAAGAAGTGATGGCCAAAGACAAGCAAATTCTATTGGTGGCACAGAAAGAAGCGAGCGAGGATGACCCGTCACCGGCCGATGTATTTGACGTAGGAACTGTGGCTTCAGTGCTTCAGCTACTGAAGCTGCCGGATGGCACGGTTAAGGTGCTGGTTGAGGGCTTTAACCGCGCCCAAATAGACGGCTTTGTGCGCGAGGACGATTATTTCGAGGCAAAGGCAACTTTGCTTGCCGCCGAGGTGGCACCGGACGATGAACTGGAAGCATTGGCGAGAACTGTGGTTTCCCAGTTTGAAAATTATGTGAAACTGAACAAAAAGATACCGGCTGAGGTTTTGGTGACCATTGGTCAGATCGATGATCCTGCAAAACTTGCGGACACCGTTGCCAGCCACCTTGCGCTGAAAATTGACGACAAGCAGAAATTACTGTCCACCATTTCGGTCAGTGAGCGCCTGGAGCAGATATTTGGCTTTATGGAAGGCGAGATCGGCGTTCTGCAGGTCGAAAAGAAAATTCGCGGGCGTGTGAAGCGCCAGATGGAGAAGACCCAGCGCGAATATTACCTTAACGAACAGATGAAGGCTATACAAAAGGAACTGGGCGAGGGTGACGATGGCCGAGAGGAAACCCAGGAGCTTGAAGAAAAAATCACCAAGACCAAACTGACCAAGGAAGCACGGGAAAAAAGCCTGGCCGAGCTGAAAAAGCTGAAGTCCATGAGCCCAATGTCTGCTGAGGCCACTGTGGTGCGCAACTTCCTTGATTGGATGCTGGGTGTGCCATGGGGTAAAAAAAGCCGGGTGATCAAAGATATCGTCAAAGCCCAGAAGATTTTGGACATAGACCATTACGGCCTTGAGAAGGTTAAAGAGCGGATTATTGAATATCTTGCGGTTCAGCATCGTGCCAAGAAATTAAAAGGCCCGATTCTTTGTCTGGTTGGCCCGCCCGGTGTTGGTAAAACATCGCTGGGCAAATCTATTGCCAAGTCTACCGGGCGCGAATTTAT
>JAJFIT010000175.1 GCA_021774775.1 Alphaproteobacteria bacterium
CCCCGGATCACAAAGTTTGTGTTCGACGAAGTTTGCAGCGTGGTCACCCGAAGGGACGGCACGATTGACTGCAGGTCAGAGATGTCAAGCACACGGGCTTTTTCAATTGTGTCTGCGCCGGTAACAGAAACCGCGATCGGCGTTGACTGCAGTGTTTGCGGCCGCTTGGACGCGGTAACAATAATTTCTTCGAGCACAAAACCGTCATCGTCTTGCTGTGCCTGTGCACCAGCGCCAAGTAAAGTGGCGGTCGCAGCGACAGATGTGAGTAAGGTTTTACGCAACGGGCGTTGCAAAATAGATGTCATCAAGTCCTCCCCAGACTTTTGTAAATAAAGACATAACGCCGTGTTTTCCCTGCCTCGAAGGAGACCCGAACACCCCTTTTTATGGGCAACCGGATACCAAAACAGATAGACATCTGACGTCCGTTTTAAGCACTTCCATTAATATCTTCACTCGGGATTATGAAAACGTCAAGTTCTTCATACGCTTGGAGAGGCATCGTTTTGCCCAAGTGTCGCATGGAAACAACACTTGGCCCGGAGCGGTTTCCGGTGCTTCCCGGGCAAATGCCATAAAAAAGGGGCGGCAAAACCACCCCTTTTTCATCAATTTTTAACCGGCTTAACCTAAAAGCGGGTTTGGATCCGCGCGTAAACCATCCGGCCACGTGGGTCGTGGGTCCGCGATTCGAAACCACCATTTGTCGCCACCACTGGTGGCCGCTTGTCAAAGGCGTTGATAACACCAACCTGAATGTTGGAGCCGTCGGCGCCGTCCAGGATACCGCCAAGGTTCAGCGTATATTGCGCGTCAACTGTGGTGTGGCTGTCGATATCGCCGTTCTCGACACCGCCGATTACCTGATCATCATCAAGCCCACTGATATGGCGTACATAGAAGCGGGCGTCGTGGGTATCATTACCGAAAGCAATACCGGCATTCCAGCGCCACTCAGGTGTTGGGCTACCAAAGTTACTGAAGTTCCGGTTGGCTGCTCCTTCGATGGCACCGGCTTGTGGGTCAACAATGTCGTAGTTAAAGACATAGGTGCCTTCAAAGAAAGGCATGATCGACCCATAGTCGGTCTCAAAAGTTTGACGAACACTGAAGTCGAAACCATCGGTGGTAACCGATGACGCATTCACAAAGTCAGCGAGCACAATCAGGATCGTGCCGTTTGGCAAACCACCGGCCCGAATAACGTTCGGGCCGTTCGGGTCCGCATCAACGATGGCCTGAAAGTTTTCCTGAATAATCACATCGGTGAAATCATAGCGCCAATAATCCAGATCAAGCTCGAACCCGCCTGCCGTCTGGTAGGAAAGGCCAAAGTTCAGGGCTTCACCTTGCTCGGGCACCAGATTGCGGCCTGAAGCGTCCGGTGTGCGCACGGCAGCAAATGCCGTACCGCCTAACGGATCACTCACCTGGTTCAAGGATGTGTTCTGGCCAAATTCCTGGAACACGCTGGGTGCGCGGAAACTGGTGGAGTAACTACCGCGAAGCGACAGCTCGTCGGTGGGGCGCCACAAGAGCGACACTTTCGGGTCGAAGGTATCGCCGATAGTGCCACCGTAATCCTCGAAGCGCGCAGCAACCGACAGGTCAAGCGTGTCAGACAGCGGCACAAAGGCCTCTGCGAACAACGCATAAGCTGTGCGACTGTCAGAAAAATCCTGACCACCAATCAGAAAAGCAAAGCCGTCCGCATTGGATGTATCATCCAAATCAACGCCAAAGGATTCGTCGCGGTACTGGAAACCAACAGCAAGACCAATATCACCGGCAGCCGTTGAGCCGACCGTGCCAGAGACAACCGCGTCAATCACCGATAGCTCGGAAGAATTATCGAGTGCTTGCGTGCCAATGACATAATCCAGCACATTTTGACTGTTAGGCAAAACGCTAAAGCTTGTCGCGAACGGGTTGTAATATTCACAAGCGCCAACCCCGGCAACACCGGTTGTCGGATCACATGACGCACCGCCAAAACCGTTCAGGGCTTGCTGGAAGTTAGACGTAATCGTGTCTTCCGTTTGGACCAGCGAGTTTGCCTCTGCACGGGTGAAGGCAAGGTCGTAGGACCAGTCATCCATAAGGGTACCGGTCAGGCTTGCGCTGATGCGCCAGGTTTCACGGTCCTGACTGGCCGGCGAGACGCTGCCGCCGTTACCGATGGCGCGCCCGAAGAACAGAACCGGCCCCAAAGATGCCGGAAATATATTGCCCGGATGGGTCGCAGGTACAACTGCATTAGCCAACTGCAGGAACGGGAAGGTCGGAGAGTTACCGCGAATCACTGACTGGTCAGCGTAGGACCCCTCGAGCCTCAACTCGTGATCACCGCCCAGTTGCTGGGTGATCACACCAAACGCCTGTACCCGCTCTTCTTCCGGTACCAGATTAAAGAAGTCGCCAAAGTCAAAGCGACAAAAACCGGCAGTAAACGGAATGCCGAAATTGTCCAGTATCGGCTGCAGGTCGGTCCGCGCCAATGGGTTACCGCCTTGATCAGCACACCCTGTCGGATCAATAACCGGCAATGCACCCAATAAGAAAAACGCACCAGGGTTACCCAGCGCCGATGTATCATCAATCGGCTGACTCAGGCGGCGCTCCGCTGTGGTCAGGGCTGTACGATCATAATAGCTGGCAGCGACCATAATATTGGTGGTGTCGCTGGCCCAGCCAAACTTGCCTTCAAACAGGGTGTCAGCCTGAGACCCCTGATCGGTCAGTGTCTGGTATTTGGCTGAAACCTCAAAACCCTCGAACGTGTCGTCGGTAATGAAGTTCACCACGCCGGCAACCGCGTCGGTGCCGTAGATGGCGGCTGCGCCGTCTTTCACAATCTCGATCCGCTGTACCGCAATTTGCGGTACCAGTGAGCTGGTATCAACAAAGGCGATGCCGTCGTTGGTTGTGTTGGCAGACACCACCTGGCGGCGGCCATTCATCAACACCAATGTGGACGAAACACCCAACCCGCGAAGGTTAAAATTCGAGGTGCCGGTTGTTGAGCCTTGTGTGAAGGCATCAGGGTTATTCTGCGCACCATTGTTAATGGTCAGCGTTTGCACCAGATCGGCAATATTGCTGGCACCGATCTGGCTAAGATTGTCAGAGCCAATAACCGCTATCGGTGAGGGGCTGCTGGATTGGGTTTTACCTTTGATATAACTGCCGGTAACGACAACTTCTTCAATTTCTACTTCTGCTGCGTCCTGCGCGCTGGCGGCCGCACTGGCAAACATAGACAGGCAACCGGCTGTTAGTGCCGTGGCCCGATAGAAACTATTCTGGCACATAAATCTGTGGCGCATGGTTCTCTCCTGAGTGTAAAAAAGCGTAATACTTGATAGTCCTTCCCAGCAGTAATGGATAAGACAAAACGGCCTTTGGTCAAGGGTATAGCAACATCGGGCCGGCCAACAGAATTCAACCTGTAACAAAACTATCACAGTTATGGTCGAATTTTGGCCGGTAAGCCGGTAAAAAGGCATCGCAGCGCCCCTCCGGCAACCGGTTCAGGCCCGAATATTGACGCATTAAAGAGCGGCTGTCAGGTACGATGGCTCGGCAGCAATTATGGCGGGTCGTTATTATGTCGGGGTTATCAGGGCGTGCTTAACAAAAATGTTGGCTTTGCCCGCACCAATTCTAGCGGCGAGAAACGGTGTCAGATAGGCAGTAACAATATCAGGGTTGATCGGCTTGGTCACATTGAAACGCTGGCGCGAAAGGATGGTAAGCGCGCCCAGAAAATCAGACCTGATTTGCGGCAACCGCAAGCGAATCATTTCTGAATCGCGCTGCTCAATCACCACCAGCGTTAAGGTAAGCGAGACTTTTCCGACCATCCGACCGCGGGTAAACATGGAAAAATCAAACGGGTCCATTTCGATGGCCAGTTTGCCCTCCTCTGGCATCACGCCCTGGCGCGCCGCTGCGTCCACCACACCCGCGGCGCTGACGAGCAAAAACCCGGCAACCAGTAATATAGCCCGCAGGCTTGTTGCGGCGACAGCCAGTATTATTTCAAAAAGCTTTTTCATCTTTAACCCAGTATTTTATCTAATGTTTTAGTCAGTAGTTTGTTCGGGGCTTATTCAGTATTTTTCTCATCACCCCTGATCTTTCTCATACCCTCTGATTTTTCTTATACCCTTTGGCGCGCCGACGAGGACACCGCCCAACATGGCTGCCCAATATTTCAGCCCAGTATTTCAGCACAGTATTTCAGCCCAGTATTTCAGCGCAGTATGCAAGCCATAGTATAAGGCAGGTATAAACAGGGAATTAATAACGCCATCATCAACTTGATGCAATTTGCGACGGTATCGCGTTTTGCAACGAGATTTATGTTGCATTATGCGATGAATTTACCTCGCCCCAAGCTACCTGGTGAAGAATTGTGTTCTAACATATTGTAAACAAACGTTATTTTAGTAATCCAAAAAAGTGGCACGCACCTTGTAATGTTTCTATCACCTCTCGAGCAGGGGGGCGGGAGTGGGTTTTAATTTACTCGACCCCCAATCGTGCACCTTCTCCCGCGAACTCTGCTCGACATGACTAACGAAAAAAGTGGCCCGTGTGTGTGCCACTTTTTTTGTGTCCAAATCAGATTTGCCAACCCATCTGCACCTTGAACAACATTTGCACCTCCAGCCCACGTGCACCTGACGACAGCCGCTGCTTTGCTGGCGGTGCAATGAAGATAGTCAAAGAGCCAATTAGGGGAAATTTAATGCTGTGCCCACCAGCGGGTTTAGGCGAACAGACTAAACGAAGGTGAGCTGGCACCACTTTGCAATCTGGACAGCCCGGATTGGAAATTGGCAATCTGGGCCGCAATACGGGGCGAGACAGCGCCCTGGAATTTACTTTCATTCAGCAATTGTTGCTTGATCGGATCAAAATTGGTTGAGCGGTATGCGCGCTGAACCGTCGCAATGGCAGCATCGAGAAGGCCGAGAACATATTTCGCTGTCGCTTTATCCTGCAGGTTCAGCGCGCCTTCAAGCTTCAAACCAAATACACCACCCAAATCGTCTTCAGGGGCAATCTCCTCGCCGTCAAGGTTGATGTCGAATACTTCGTTTTTCGGCAACAGTTTTCCAGCAGGCAGCCCGATGCGAGACAGAAGGTCACGGTCGCCGCCGCCGGGGATCAGATCAATAGAGACGCCGTCATCAAGTGCGCTGATTTTCAGCTTCTCGCCTTCAGCCGTTGTCGAAACATCCACATCCAATTTACCAAAGCCTGCTATCCGCAGTTTTCGCTTGATATCCTGAAATGTGTCGCCGCTTTCCAATTCGATTTTCTTGCGGCTGCCGGTGCCCAGCTTCAGGTAAAAATAGTCACCCTCGCGAGCCGTGGTCTGGGTTTCCAGATCGCGGGTCTGATCGCCCTCAATCAAACCGGTTGGCAGGCCCAGAACCTCCAGTACCGAATCGCCCTGGTTGGTAAAAGCCACACCGCCCACAGACGACCGCGCCAGGCTCTCGCCGTATTGTTCGGTATTTTCAAGCGCGCCGGTTGTGCCGTCCAGCCGGGCGACGAACCCGTCAGTGGCACCGCGTGCGGTCTCACCGGCCAAAGTCCCGGTTGTGGAACCAGCCACATAAACCTTGCCGCCCTGCACGGTCACATCGGCGACGCCGTCTGTGCCTGTGGTTGACAAATAGGTGGTAAAATCAACCGACAGGCTTGAGGTGCCGGAAAAACTGAAGCCACTGACAAAACCTTCCAGTCCGCCGTCCGCGGTGCCGTTCACTATGGCTACGCCTGCTGCGTCCAGCGCGCTGTTGGCGGTAACACCGGACACATAAAATTTCCCGCTGGCGGTATCAACGGTGACCCCTGTGATCTCACCGCCAGCACCCAGATCACCAAGGCTGATGCTGGTAAGCTGCGTGGACAGGTCAAGGGCTGATATCCGCGCCACTGCTGCGCTGCCATCCTCGTCCAGCGCTACAATCAGATCATTATTGGCATCAAGCGCCAACCCTTTGATTGCTTCATTTCCGACAGTACCAAAAACTGTCGAATCGATCAGCGATCCGTTGGTGCCATCCAGCTTGAGTATCAATGCGTCGTTTCCGCCGCTTGCGGTTGTGGTCGCACTAATCGCAGAACTGGTAGAGCCGCCAATATAAACATCGTCGTTGATGTCCACAGCAATAGAGTTGGCCGCTGTCGTGCCGAAGGTATCCAGCTGATAGCGAAATATCTCGTCGCCTCGTTTACTGATTTTCACAACAAAAGCATCGCTGCCGCCGCCTTCCACGATGTCATTTTGCGACAAAGCGCTATCGGTCGCACCGGCAATAATCACATTGTCCTGGCTATCAATCTTGATATCGAACGCTTCAGCCGATTCTGCTACACCAAGAAGCCGTGAGAAGGCCACATTACCTTCGCTGTCGAATTTGGTGAGGAACACATCCTGGGTTTCCGCAACATTCAACTGGTGGCCGAAACTGCCTTCAGAAGTACCAACCACATAAATACCGCCGTCGCTGTCCACCGCTACACGCGAAGCCCTGGTATCGGCATTTACCCTGTCGGCGGCATCGAGATTAGTGATAGACGAAGAATTGTCTTCTACAACCACCGGGTCTGTTGTCGCGGAGGGAACAGCCACCGCCGCATCGGCCAGAAACTGGTCCCGCAACTTGGCGATGGCAGGGTCAATATCATCTACAACTGCGGCACTGACCAAACCCTTGGTCTCGGTTGCCGCATAATCAATCGCAACAAATGATGTTGTATCGTCCAGCGCAATCGTGCCGTCGATATTGTTAAATTCTCTAATGCGACTGCTAACCGCGAAACTGTCATCCAACTGGCTTAGGGCCGAAACAGCGTAAAGCGTTGGTGTCGCCGCAGCGGCAGACAGCGTTACCTCTTCGGTAATGGTGCCTTCAATCTTCAATCCGTACTGGCCGGTTGTATCGTTGCGCTCCACGTTAAAGCGGGTCAGATGTTTGGCGGTAAAATTCCCGGCTGTATCGTAGGTGGACGGTGAAACCGGATAACCCAGCCCTTCATCGGCGCTATACTGAAAACCAACCAGCGTTGCCTGGGTTGCTGTGTCCGGCGTCACGTAAACCAGCTTGCCTGCAATAATATCTGCGGCCGCAATTTCCTGACCGTCGATCACGTCAACCCCATCCAGTTGCAATCCGGCGGTTGACGTGTCGATGCGCACAGTGGTCAGGCTGGCATCATCGCTATTGAAATCAGCAGTGCTTAATGTTTTATCG
>JAJFIT010000176.1 GCA_021774775.1 Alphaproteobacteria bacterium
CGAGGACGGAACCCTGCAGGGCTTGCTTGAGTTCGCAGCTATTCCCTTCGCCGGGTGCCGCACGCTGGGCGCTGCCGCCACCATGAACAAGGAATTTGCCAAAGCAGCAGCACGCCAGCACGGTTTGAATGTATTGCCCGAGCTGACCGTCACGAAGCCCGAAAAAGGTGCATTTCTTGACCCTGACACATTGGCGGCCTCCCTTACGGATGCAATCGGCGGTAATCCCTTTCCGCTGATAGTAAAACCCAGCAACCTGGGCTCAAGCGTCGGAGTTTCCAAAGCCGATGATATGGACGCGCTTGTGGCCGCACTGATGGCGGTTTTCAGGCTCGACCGGTCAGCGATTGTTGAGCCCTTTGTGCCCAATTTGGTCGAATATAATGTTGCTGTCAGACGCACAGCTGCTGGTGACATTCAAACCTCTGCCATAGAGCGACCCCTGAGCAAAACCGAAGTGCTGGATTTCAAGAATAAATATCTCGCTGGCGGCACACCCGGCGGGCCCAAACTGAACACCGGCCCCAGCGAAGGTATGGCGTCATTGAACCGGGTATTGAACCCGCCGGAACTGTCAGACGCGCAGGAAAATCAAATTAGGACAACATCAGCGACAGTTTTTGCTGCACTGGATCTGGCGGGCAGCGTTCGGATCGATTTCCTGTGCGACAGCGAAACCGGCGAATTATGGTTCAACGAAGCCAACACAATTCCGGGCTCGTTCGCCTATTTCCTTTGGGAAGCGGCGGCGCAGCCTCTCAGCTTCCTGTCACTCACCGGTGATATGATCGAGGAAGGCTTTCGCCTTTCAAATGCCCGACTGGGCGCGACCGATGCGGCCAGTGGCAGCTCAACCATCTTTTCTGGAGAATAAGAAGTTTGGCCGACGCTTCCGCATCTCTCACGACTGCCGCATGGCATGAGGTCGCTGTCGGCGAGCAAGGTCCTTCGTTTGTTTGGCTTCATGGTTGGGGCCAAGACCACACCGCTTTTGACAAACTTGCCCCGCTATTTGCCGCAAATGGTCAGCATCGCCTGTTTGACCAACCCGGCTTTGGCAAAACGCCCATTGCCAACCGAGAGGCAGACACCCGCGACTATGCCGACCGGTTAGCTGGCATTTTGAAAGGAACCGGCCCCCACATTTTTGTCGGCCATAGCTTCGGTGTGCGCGTATCGATCCAGATAGCCGCTAACCACCCCGAACTGGTGGCCGCCGTTGTCGGCATTGCGGGCGCCGGGCTGCAGCGCAAGCGCTCACTTCCGTTCAAAGTAAAGGCCCGCACTGTCAGAGTTTGGGGTCAAACTACACGGCTGCTGGACCGGCTTTTTGGCACAAAGCTCCGGCCAGCCTTTGAGGCGCGGTTTGGCAGTGCGGACTATAGAAGCGCGGGCGACCTGAGAACCACCTTCGTCAAAGTTGTCACCGAGGACCTGAGCCCGCAAGCGGCAAAAATAGCATGCCCGGTATGCCTGATCTACGGGGCAAACGACAGTGAAACACCGCCTGAATTTGGCAAACGCTACGCTGAGATTATGCCTGATGCCGAGTTTAACGAGCTGCCGGGTTTTGACCACTGGGACATCTTGACCCGCGGTGCCTATCAATGCGAAGCCATCATCAAACAGTTTATAGCCAAGTCGAAACTCCATGATTGATATCACAGCAATAAACCCGGTTATCAGCACCACCGCCGCTGCAATGGTGCTGGCTGTACTTTGGTTTTCTATCAGCCGCGGTACGGCGTTGATGATGTTTTTCCAGCAAGAGGAATACGATAATATTCGCTTTATTGCCTGGCTGAAAGACAAGCGGGCATATGACAAAGTCGCCAGCTTTTGGTTCATCGCAGCAGCAATCCTGTCCGCCGTATTGCAGAGCGACCTCAGCGCCGCCCTGCGCGCCGAAACATCTATTCTGCCGCTGCTGCCACTATTGTTGTTTACGGTCGGCGTCGTTGCCGGGGTTCGGCGCTCTCGCGCAACCGTGAAAGACAATAAGAAACCGCTCGTTCGCACTGACCGGGTGAAGCGAATTTTTCGGCTTTATATTCTGCTGGCAGTGACAACACTGGCACTGGCCTTTTGGGTGGCCAACCTTGCCCCGCTTGGGTCCAGCTACAGCGTTTCGCTCAATGACAATGCTGCCAGCTGGGTGGAAAGCTTTGAGTTTTTAAGCCTGTCCCATGATTGGCGTTTCGCTGCCGCTGTCATCCTTATGGTTGGTCTTTTTCAGCTTCTGCCTTTTTTGATCATCGGCGCCAACAAACTGCTGGAGCCATACGAAGAGCGCGTCAAAACCGGTTTTCGGACCGAAGCCGTGGATAAATTCAACCGGCTGGCTCCCAAAGTTATTGCCATCACCGGATCGTTCGGCAAAACCTCAACCAAGCATATTCTGGCCCATATTCTGGAGGCCGCCGCGCCGACACTGGCGACACCAGGCAGCGTTAATACCGAAATGGGCATCACCCGGGTTATCCGCGAGCAGCTAACCGCAGATCACCAGTTTTTCATCGTTGAAATGGGTGCCTACGGCCCCGGATCTATCGCTCGGTTATGCTTGCTGACACCGCCTGACGTGGCGCTTATCACCGCCGTGGGGGCGGCGCACTATGAGCGCTTCAAAACCATTGAAACGGTCGCCAAAGCCAAGTTTGAGATCGCAGAAGCTGTGTTTAAAAAGGGCGGTGCAGCCATCATCAACACTGATGGTATCCCCGAGGAGCAGGTGAGCGAGCGCACCCGAACCGTTCCCGGTTCTTATCTGCGTGTTGGCACTGACGGTGACCTCTCAATAAAAGAATATAAAATCACTGCTGACGGCATTGTACTTACGGTTATGGACGGGGCGGACGAGCATACCGTTTCAGCGCCGCTCTACGGTCACCACCAGGCAGAAAATATTCTAATGGCCGCCGCCACAGCGCGTGCGCTTGGCCTGCCTTGGTCGGCGATAAAAGGCGCGCTGGCAACGGTGCCGCAAATTCGCTTCCGTTTGGAAGTCTCCAGAAACAGCGATGCCCCCACGCTGATTAACGATGCCTACAACTCCAACCCGGTTGGCTTCGCGGCGGCGCTGGAATGTCTTGATATTCTGGTCAAGCCGCAAGGACGGCGCATTTTGGTGACCCCGGGCATGGTCGAACTGGGCTCCCTGCACACCGCCGAGCACCAACGGCTGGGCGGGCTAGCGGCCAAACATGCAGATATCGTCTGTGTTGTAACCCCCGACCGTATCCCCAGTTTCCTGGCTGGACTGGAAGCAGGCAACGACGGCACAACAACCGTTATGACCTTCAGCTGTCAGGAAGATGCAGAAAAATGGGTCAAGGCAAACTGGAGGCCCGAGGACGCTGTGCTTTTTGAGAATAACCTGCCAGACTTATATGAAGCTGCGGTTGAGTTTTAACCCCTAGCGGCCTGGCTCTTTTATCACATCAACCCGCTCAATGTTAGCGCGAGCAGCGTCGGCGTCAGGGCCAACTTGCACAATTGACAGAACATTAAGCCACGCCTTGCGCGCAGCTGTCGCGTCGCCTTTGGCATCCATAAGGTTGCCCCGTTCCAAATAGGCAGACGGGTTGTCCGGGTATGTCGCCGTATACCGATCAAGCGCCGCCTCGGCTCTGGCATAATTTTCAGTCGCCCGCGCCGCGGCAGCAACAAACAATAATAGGTCCGTGCGCCGGGGGTTCGCCTTCAGAACCGCCTCCAATTCACTGAGCGCCAGCGTGAAGTCTTCTTCGGCTGCAGCGATGCGGGCGCGGGTTACCCGAAGCGACCACTCAAGCGCAGTGCCAACCGGCACCAGCGCCAGTGCCTGACCGATGCTTGCTTCGGCGCGCACAATTTCGCCGCCCTGCAGCCAGGCATTGGCCGCCTGACCGTATGTGTCGGCCAGCATGCTGGCGGTAGCTGTCGAGCGCTCGTCGCCGCGCACCGGCATTCCGCGGCCAATACGCATATCTTCAGCTATGCCTTCAAGCCGAACCGCAGCCTCAGAATATTCACCGGCATAAAAAAGACCCAGCGCCTCGCAGTGGCGGGCAGGCACGCCGCCGCCGTCCAGTTGCCACACCAGCGCATTATTAATGCCTTTGTCTGGCGCCTTTTCAGCCAAATCCAGACACAGGCTGTAGCGCTCCTGCTGGTCATCTTTTGGCTGTTGATTGGCCAACAACGGGCTTGCATTAGTGGCGGCATTAATGGTGGCAAGCGTTGCCAAAACAAGTATGGTTGCGCTTGGGCGCAGCGCCGGTTTGTCAGGTGTTTTCATCATGGCCGCACAATGCTCAAAAGGCATGGCAATTTCAAGGCGCAATTACAGAGGACTTCAGGGCAAAAACAACCATGACAAACGAGAATACCAAACAGCCACATCTTCTTGTCTTTGGTCCGGGCTACAGTGCGTCAGCCTTTATAAAAACTGTTGTGGGTAACCGGTGGTCCGCATCAGCCACCTGGCGACAGGAAAAGGCAACGGCGGCGATTGAGGCCATGGGGGCAACACCCGTGGCTTTCTCTGAAGGTGCTTTGGCGGCGGCGATACCACCTGACGCAATAACCCACATTTTGGTATCCATTGCGCCGCAGCCCGAAGGCGACCCGGTGCTTAATTCCTTCAAAAACTGGATAGCATCATGCCCAAACCTGCGCTGGATTGGCTATCTTTCCAGCACAAATGTCTACGGTGACCACGGCGGCGAATGGGTTGATGAAACATCCGAGACCAGGCCCAGCCTTGACCGCGGAAAACACCGGCTTGCCGCCGAAAACAGTTGGACAAAATTGGGCACAGACCTGGGTGTGCCGGTGCATATTTTTCGCCTGGCGGGCATCTACGGACAGGAACGAAATGCGCTGAAAACCGTGCGCGATGGCAAAGCCCGGCGGGTGATAAAACCGGGTCAGGTTTTTGGTCGAGTTCACCGCGACGATATTGCGTCAGCGCTATGGCTTGCGGCTAATTCAAGCCTGGAAAGCAATATTTTCAACCTTAGCGACGACCTGCCTTCGCCGCCCCAAGATGTGATCAGCGAAGCGGCCCGACTTTTGGGGGCCGACCTTCCACCAGAAACATCCATTGATGACGCTGACCTGAGTCCAATGGGACGCAGCTTTTACGCAGAAAACAAAAGGGTGAAAAACCAGAAAGCCAAAGACCTGCTGGGTTGGCGGCTTGCTTATCCTGATTACCGTCAGGCGCTGGCCAAAATTCTGGAAATTGAGAAAATATCCGAAACGGAATAGACCATTTCAAGAGTTGACCGACTAAGAGCTAGGCCATCGCATCCACTTGGTCATACGTCATGCTACCCGGCACAATAAATACCGGACACGGCAAATCACCAATGGCTGCACCGGTGAAATAATCCACGAGCGGGCCTGGCCCACCTTCCGCACCCGCACCAAGCACAAGCCCAAAAATATCGTCCCGGCTGTTGATATATTTAATCACTTCTTCTTGCGGCTCGCCTTC
>JAJFIT010000177.1 GCA_021774775.1 Alphaproteobacteria bacterium
GAGGTGCAATCATGAAAGAGATCAAAGCCTTCATTCATCGCAACCGGATCGCCGATGTTGTCCATGCGCTCAAGCAGGCTGGATACCATTATATCTCGGTTGTTGACGTGCTCGGGCTGTTGAGGGCACTGGGCACGCAGGAACAGCAATATTCGGTTGAGGTTGGTGACAAGGTAGTCACCGAAACCAAGCTGGAGCTTGTTTGCAACGATGAGGAGTTGGACAGAGCGATAGAGATCATTATCGAGCATGCCAGGACCGGCCAGAAGACCGCAGGCTGGATATATGTGACCAATATTGTCCAAACCATCAAGATTGATGCTTCTTGAAAGTAACCACTCCTTCGTCGCGGTGCTTCCGTGACGAAGGATCCCGAAAAAGGTCAAGATAAATACTATTCAGCCGCGGGGTCATAGTATATCATATAATAGTAATTATTATTTGCAGAAACTCATCTCACAGGATTGGTCGATCTCTCATGACCCGTAATTTTAGCGTCTTTTTAGCTATGTTTTTTTTGATAGCTACCTCAACAATAGTGCACGCAAATACCAACGAGCGGTTGGTTCAGCTTATTGATTATATTGGTGTTGATTATTTCGAGGCCATCCGTAACGGCAAAGTCATCAATGAAAACGAATACACAGAAATGCTGGAATTCGGAGCTACAATTGAGGCTTTGAGTATGACGCTTGAGGGCGGCTCTAAAATAGCCTTGCTGCGAGCACAGGCAGGCCAACTTAAGCAATTGATCATTGATAAAGCACCCACAACCGATATTCAGTCCCTTACCCGACAGATGCGATCAAACGCCTTAGCCTCCCTGAATCTCAAAGCAGTCCCAGACCAAACGCCAGATCTGGCCCAAGGGGAAACCGAATATAACAAAGCCTGTGCAGCCTGTCACGGGGCGAATGGACGGGGCGAAGGGCCGCTATCACATGGGCTTGACCCACTACCTACTGATTTTACTGACATCAAGCGCTTTGAGCTAAGGTCGCTCTATGCCTTGTTCAATACTATCACCTACGGTGTCGACGGCACTGGAATGGGGAGTTTCTCAGCGCTTTCGCGTGAGGACCGCTGGAGCTTGGCGGCCTATGTTGGGCAAATCGCGGTCGACGAAAAGACGGTGATTGCAGGGCAAAAAGCTTGGGATGAAGGGCGCGGTGATAATGCGTCATTCGATATAAACGCATACGCAACACTGTCTCCGTCGGAAGCCGCAGAAAAATGGCGCGATGGCTATGAGCTTGTGGCCTACCTAAGAACGAAACCACAGGCTCTTTTTGAGTTCATGCCATCACCTTTGGACTTGGCGGTTGGTAAGATTGAAGAAAGCTCTAGCGCATACGCAGATGGGAGAACCGAGACTGCATATGAGTTAGCGCTGACCGCCTATCTTGACGGTTTTGAGTTGATTGAAGCCAACCTGACTGCCACTGATTCCGATTTGATGCGCCGAATAGAGCGTGAGATGTTGCAATATAGGCGCGACATTCAAGAAGGAAACCCTTTTGAAGTAGTTCAAAAACGGGCGTTGACTCTTCAGAGTTTACTGAGACTGGCTCAGAATAAACTTAATGAAAAAGAAGGATTAACGCCTGAAGCAGCTTTCATCTCCAGTTTTGTGATATTGCTGCGTGAAGGCCTAGAGGCCCTTCTGGTCATCGCCGCGATTTCTGCGCTTCTTGTGAAAAGCGACCGCAGAGATGCGATGCCGTATTTACACCTCGGTTGGGTCACTGCGCTCATTCTGGGAGCAGTCACATGGCTCGTGTCTGATCGCCTTTTGCAAATCAGCGGTGCTACGCGTGAAATCACAGAAGGCATTGCCGCTTTGGCAGCGTCTGGAATGCTTCTTTTTGTGGGCTATTGGCTACATAGCAAAACAAATGCAACTGGCTGGCAGGCATTCATCCAAAAAAATCTTCAATCTGCTCTCGGCGGGCGTACCCTATGGGGACTGGCAGGCTTGTCATTCATTTCTGTCTACCGTGAAGTTTTTGAGACAATCCTCTTTTATCAAGCGCTTTGGGCGCAAGCGGCCTCTGGTAACACCACCCTATGGATCACAGTTGGGTTTTTCGGTGGCCTTTTTGTACTTGCCATTGTCGCTTGGGCCATTTTGAGATTTAGCGTTCAACTGCCTATCGGCAAGTTTTTTGGCGCAACCGGTATACTGTTGCTAATGCTTTCCATCGTTTTCGCAGGCAAGGGTATGGCCGCGCTGCATGAAGCAGGAAAGATCAGGAGCTCGTCACTTGATTTTGATGCTATTGAATGGATTGGAATTTTTCCGATATGGGAGGGACTAGTAGTACAGGTCATAATCCTAAGTTTGGCCGTCATAGTATACGCGAGAGATATTCTTTCAAGAAAAGGGTAATAATAAACATTCAATCTGATGCTGCCCTCGCCAAAGGAGGAATGTCCTGGAACCATTCCACCTTAGCCTCTCGACCCAAATTTTCATGGATTGGGTAGCCTTCTGTATCCATTGTGCAAACGCTCACCAAAAAAGACTGTTGGTTTGTGACGGAAGAGACATCAGCGAGATGTTTCGTGCTGTTCACCGGGATAATTTTCCAGTGTTTCGAGCAAGGTTTCCAGTGTTTTGAGCAATGTTCAGGCCTCTCCGTTTCAAAACAATTTTCTCAAGTGAAGCCCACTCAGCACGCCCTAAGTCTTCAATTGTTCCCCGTCAGCGCCTATGGTTCCAAATTATCTGGCGACGGACAGACCTTAGGGTTTCCAGTAGCAGGAAGGTCAACAGGGAAATTTTCCTGCAAACCGATAAAATTTTCTTTAACACTTCAATGTGCTTGACCTTCCACCTACTATAACCTTTAGGCTTGGCCCAAATTTGACAAAACAACGGGAGGCCCTCCTATGACATCGGATCATTCACATCACCATCAGACGGAACAAAAAAACGGAATGATTGTACGCGATCCGGTCTGTGGTATGCGTGTTGACCCGCAAACGACGACAAACCATCTAAGCCATGATGACCATGATTATTATTTTTGCAGTATTGGCTGTGAAGCCAAGTTCACCACCGCGCCCTCTATTTTTTAGAAGCACCTGATCCTGTATGCGGCATGGCAGTGAACCGGTCGATCACCAACAATAGGGCAATCGTGACCAGTATTGGATTAATTAAGGCATCAATAAATTTTGTTCGTATAGACATAAGGGTCTTCAACTTCCTATTCCTCTATTAATCAGCATCCGTGATGGATTATTGTAGGGCTTGAGGAAAGCTGGCAGTTCCATTCCACACCGAAGTCTGCACCCTTTGTTCGTGCCTGCTCTCCCCCAGCACAACCACAAGTCAAGGATACAGTGCAACTGCACCGGCAAACGGATCGTAGGACCGAACCACTGTTGGATCGGCCTTTTGCCAATGAGCATTTCGATCCGGGCATTCAATACGCCAAAGCATATCCCGAATGATATTCAATCGCGCCAACTTCTTATTATTCGCATCAACAATAATCCACGGAGCATGCTTAGTATGTGTATCGGCCAGCATCGTGTCACGAGCCGCACTATAGTCATCCCATTTTTCCAGCGCTTGGGCATCAATTGGACTGGCTTTCCACTGCTTGAGCGGATCTCTGGCCCTGTCGTCCAAACGACGTTCTTGTTCAACTTTCGAGATGTCCAGATAGTATTTCAGAATTTGCATTCCCGAACTCGTCAGCAGTTTTTCAAAATCAGGCACAGACTTCAGGAAAGCCACGTATTCCGCGTCCGAGCAAAACCCCATTACGCGTTCAACACCGGCGCGGTTATACCAGCTGCGATTAAATAGCACCATCTCCTGGTCGACCGGCAAATGTGCTATATAGCGCTGAAAATACCATGATCGACGATCTCTGTCACTTGGTGCCGGCAACGCGACGACGCGTGTTTCTCTAGGGCTTAAATGTTCCGTAATTCGTTTAATGACACCGTCCTTGCCACTCGCGTCGCGGCCTTCGAATATCACAACGATCCGGTGGTCGTGTGCAATTAGATGCCGTTGGAAATGCACCAGGTTCACTTGGAGTTTTCTCAGTTCCTTTTTATAGGCCACCATTTATACGGAATCTCTTTCTCATTGGTCAGTCCAAATTTTAATGGTGCGGAGTCCCGCTGCCAGCTGTTTTTTTAATAGTTCCAAATCTTGGAATGAAACGAGGGACGTTGGCCGCATAGTCTTTAAATATTTGACCAAACTCTCTTTCTGCATGACGTTCTTCTGTGACGGCGAGTCGCCAATAAACGATCACAAGAACGGGAAACATTAGCAGTGTGAGAATTGTTGGCCATTGCAACAGAAAACCAAACATAATCAAAACAAAGGCAACATATTGAGGGTGTCGCATGCAAGCATAAGGTCCAGAAACCGCCAACGCACCCAAACGCTGTGCCTGATATAATATGCGCCAGGCAGAAGCAAGTAGCCAAAACCCTCCACCGATGAAAACCATGCTCAGAATATGAAAGGGCCCGAAGTGTGGGTTCGCCCTCCAGCCAAACATCATCTCAAGCAGGTGTCCGGAATCATGCGCCAACCAATCAACATCCGGATAACTGCTCTGAAGCCATCCAGATAGGAAATAAATGGTTAAAGGAAATCCGTACATTTCTGTGAAAAGCGCGACAACAAAAGCACTAAAGGCCCCAAAAGAACGCCAATCCGTCTTTGTTTTTGGTTTGGTGAAACTGAAAGCAAAGATTATGAATATTGCTGAGTTATTACAACAAGAGCCCACAAACCGTATGATGACATCTCCATATCAATGTTCCCGATCATCATGATCGTGATCCGACATACCATGATGCATAAAAAGATGCATCCCTAAGCAAAGTCCAATCAACAGCAAAAGGGGCCATACACCGCCCAGATTAATATGGGCCCGATGCTCGCTAATCAACAAAAGTGCGACAACGGCTATGAAGACACTGAAGACCAATCCAAAGCGAGACCGGAAAAAACCTGATTTTTCTTTCATGTCTTTTCTCCTTAAGAAACAGACCTTAGGGCTTCCAGTAGCAGGAAGGTCAACAGGGAAATTTCCCTGCAAACCGATAAATTTTCTTTAACACATCAATGTGCTTGACCTTCCACCTACTATAACCTTTAAGCTTGGTCCGAATTAAGCAAAACAATCGGAAATTCTCCCATGGCATCGGATCATTCACATCACCATCAGACGGAACAAAAAAACGGAATGATTGTACGCGATCCGGTCTGTGGCATGCGTGTTGACCCGCAAACGACGACAAACCATCTAAGCCATGATGACCATGATTATTATTTTTGCAGTATTGGCTGTGAAGCCAAGTTCACCACCGCGCCCTCTATTTTTTTAGAAGCACCTGATCCTGTATGCGGCATGGCAGTGAACAGATCGAGCGCAGCCCATATCCACTCTCGCAATGGCAAGGTTCATTATTTTTGCTCAGAAGGGTGTGAAGCAAAATTTACCGCTGACCCCGACAAATATCTTGGCCCGTCTGAACCAGCTGAACCGATGCCCGAGGGCACCATGTTCACCTGTCCGATGCACCCGGAGATCATACAGGATGGCCCGGGCAATTGCCCCAAATGCGGCATGGCGCTGGAGCCAATGGGAATTCCCACCGAGGACACAGGCCCAAATCCTGAGCTGGTTGACTTTAGATGTCGTTTTTGGATTGGTGCCGTCTTTACAGTGCCTCTGCTTGTCCTGTCGATGGGACCATTTGTTGGCCTCGGTTTTATTCGCGATCTGATTGGAGAAAAACTGACACTGTGGATTGAACTTCTCCTGGGAACGCCAGTCATTGTATGGGCCGGTTGGCCTTTTTTCGTAAGGGGCGTGCAATCGATCATTAACAAAAGCCTTAACATGTTCACGTTGATCGGAATGGGCGTCGGAGCAGCCTATATTTTCAGTGTCGTCGCCGTCTTTTTTCCTGATATTTTCCCTGATGGTTTCCGCAACGCCGACGGCCACGTAGGGGTCTATTTTGAGGCTGGTGCTGTTATTGTGGTTCTGGTCCTGCTTGGCCAAGTCATGGAACTTGGAGCTCGTGAACGTACCGGTTCGGCCATCAGGGCCCTGCTCGACCTGGCTGCCAAGACAGCGCGCGTGATCCGCTCAGATGGTAGCGAGCATGAAATACCGCTCGAAGATGTTGTTGTCGGGGATCGCTTGCGCGTTAGGCCCGGCGACAAAATTCCTGTTGACGGCGTCGTTGTCGACGGCCGGTCTTCAATTGACGAATCCATGATCTCAGGCGAGCCAGTTCCGGTTGAAAAAGTGGTAGGAGATGATGTCACCGGTGCCACGATTAATGGGACCGGAAGCCTCATTATCGAAGCCCGGCGGGTGGGCGCGGACACAATGTTGAGCCAGATAGTTGAAATGGTCGCGAACGCTCAAAGAAGCCGTGCGCCGATCCAGAAACTCGCCGATGCGGTCGCGGGCAAATTTGTTCCGGCCGTTATCCTGATTGCAATACTTTCGTTCATTGCCTGGGCGACCTGGGGGCCTGCCCCTGCCCTTTCCTACGGTCTCGTCGCGGCAGTCGCCGTCCTGATTATCGCTTGTCCATGCGCGCTGGGGCTCGCGACACCCATGTCTATTATGACAGCAACAGGTAGGGGCGCACAGGCCGGGGTACTGATCAAAAATGCAGAAGCATTGGAACGATTTGCCCGTGTCGACACGTTGATCGTCGATAAAACTGGCACACTTACCCTTGGCAAGCCAAAATTAGTAACGGTTCTGCCGGAGCCTGGTCATGATGAAACAGAAGTTCTGAGATTGGCAGCCAGCCTTGAAAAAGGCTCGGAACACCCACTAGCAGAAGCCATCGTTAGCGGCGCAGAGGAACGCTCTATCAATATTGCCCCAACAGTAGATTTCGAAGCAGTAACCGGTAAAGGCGTGAAGGGCATAGTTGATGGTAAATCTGTCGCTTTAGGTAATGCCAAACTTGTTGCGGATTTTGGTCTGGAAAGTAACCGACTGTCGACTGTCGGTAACGAGCGCAGAGACCAAGGGGAAACGGTCATGTTCGTTATGATTGAAAACGAGATTGCCGGCCTAGTTTCCGTTGCGGACCCGGTGAAAGAAACTACCCCCAAGGCACTGGAGGCCCTGCATGCTCAGGGCCTCCGCATAGTGATGGCAACTGGGGACAACGAACGCACAGCTCGCTCCGTCGCTTCTCGCCTCGGAATCGATGAAATCAGGGCTGATGTGCTGCCTGAGGATAAGGCCCGCATTGTCAGTGATTTGCAAAAGGCGGGACACTGTGTCGCCATGGCCGGAGACGGCGTCAATGACGCACCTGCGCTGGCACAAGCAGATGTTGGCATCGCTATGGGCACCGGAGCAGATGTCGCCATAGAAAGCGCTGGCTTCACTCTCGTTAAAGGCGATTTAACCGGCATTGTTCGGGCGCGACGCCTGTCAAAAGCGACGATGCGAAACATCAAACAAAACCTATTCTTCGCTCTTGCATACAACGCCGCGGGCGTTCCTGTGGCTGCTGGTATTCTATACCCATTCCTCGGCGTCCTCATTTCCCCAATCTTTGCCGCAGCAGCGATGAGTTTGAGTTCGGTATCTGTGATCAGCAACTCTCTAAGATTACGAAATGTGAAACTCTGAGAATACCCGGCCTTCGACAAGAGTAGGTTCCACAGATGATAACATTAACAATCGGCAAGCTTGCACACGCCGCTGGCGTTGGTATCGAGACAATTCGATATTATGAACGTCGGGGCATCATGCCAACACCTGACCGACTCGCGTCAGGTTATCGGGTCTACAATCTGGAAAGTCTGCAGCGGCTAAAATTCATAAAAAATGCACAAACACTTGGCTTTACTCTTCAGGAGGCAAGGGACTTGCTGATGATAACAAATGATCCAGCCTCCGATTGCTCCAGCGTCAACCAAAAAGCTCTGTCCAAAATCGAGGAAGTGAATCAAAAACTTACACTTCTTAATAATATTAAAAAACGCCTAATCCTGCTTACCGAACAATGCCCCGCCGATGAACAACCCTTGACAGAATGCAGTATCATAACCCATTTATATGAAGACTAACGCCGGTTAGTTGCCAGTCTTGAACACATCTCCCGAAGACAGCCGGAATCACCTGATCGAAATACCATTTGTATAATGCAATGGGAAACACGCCCATAAGCACTCAACACGCCGCATTAACGACTGAGGAAAATCGCTATTGAGTCAACTGCCTTTAAACTGGGATGGTGAGCTATTTTTGTCCCAAGGCTGGGCCCATTATCGAGGATTAGTGGGAGATAGCGACACCCATGCGCATTTCGCTACACAATTAGTCTTTTGCGCTCATGGCACGGTACGGGCAAAAATTGGCGCGAAGACACATGAAAGCAATAGGCTGATCATCCCGTCAAATGTGCCCCACATGCTTGAACCATCCAAACAATCATTGGACCTGCTTTACATTGAACCAACTCTGTTACCCGATAATGAAAAACAAAGTCAGGAACTCGACGATTGGCTGAATGTATTGAAAAAAGCATACCCCAGGGTTGAAGACCTTCGTTTGGCGCGAGCTCTTAATGCCATTAATCAGCTACTGGATGAAAAAGTGAGCCTTGCAGTGGTCGCAGAAAAAGCCGCTGTTTCCAAAAGTACCTTGGCAAACCTGCTGCGCTCCAACTTGGGAATGCCGCTCAGGCGGTATATTTTATGGCGGCGACTTTATGTTGCGGCCTTGTCAATCACAGGCGGGGCCGATGCTACAACCGCTGCGCACCGCGCGGGGTTTTCAGATTCTGCCCATTTCTCCCGAACCATGAAACAGACTTTTGGCGTATCCCCTTCACAGAGTCTGTTGAAGATCAAAATGGCGGTTTACTCTAAAGAATCTCAGGATCTATTCGCCTGAACGGTTTCACAAGTTGAGCGAAGTAATCTTGGGGATAGTCGGGCTCAGTCTCAATCCCAAGATCCACGCTGGAAAACCGTTTTTCCAGATCAAATACTGCAGTGCCCAGCACGCGGTCCCAAATTGTGGTGAAAAGCCCGAAATTCACGTCACCCTCCGCTGCCCGTTTTACATGATGAAACCGGTGCACCGGTGAGAGGGCCAGAAAATAACGCAGAGGCCCAATTTTCACGTTGACATTACTGTGTTGCAATAGAAGCTGGACCGCCACTGAAAGTGCAAGAAGAGCCGCAACTTCCTGAGAAACCCCCAGAAGGATCAATGGAAAGGTCCCGCCCAGGACCTCAATGATTTGGTGGAGCGGATGTTTCATCAGACCATTGAACCCATACATCCTTTTGACGCTATGATGAATAGCATGAAACCGCCAGAGGGTTGCGTTCTTATGACTGGCATAGTGAACCAGGGTTATGCCCATGTCGGCGATTAGAATAGCCAGAAAAAGTTGGGCCCAAAGAGGCCAGGCGTCTGGCCATATACCGTCAATGGGAACCAGTGCAACAAATACGGGAAGCGACAGTACCGCCACAATATTGGAAACTTCATTCACGACAAAATGCAGAAAGTCGCGCATCACGTCGCCGTGGTTTTTGTTCCAGTCTTTCTGATAAGGGATCCACCGCTCCAGAAGAAATGACACAAGAATTGCGGTCACAAGAAGCCCAAACAAAGCACTATAATTTTTTTCCTTTTCTATCATGTGGACAGCGGCTCCAATGAAGCCGACGAGCATGGTTGGCACATAAAGAACGCCAACAAAGTACCTAAGCAATGACATATTTGTCTCCATATTTTCATGAAAATATAAGAGACCTGCCCAGCGAAGACTTGAATAATTGACCAAACATGACCGACAGGGTGTTCGGTACCATTTTACCGCCCGCTTTTTCAGATACCGTGTGGCTTTCTTAGGCTCCGGGCTTTTTGAGTTCACCTTGATGTACTGCAATTGCAACGCGCATGAGTTGAAAATCCCTTACATTAATAGGTCCTGAGCCTAGCTGGCAAGGTGATTGCGGGAGCCCCAAGTCATTTGGAAAAACTGAATGAACTGCCGGACCCTGAAAACAAGTTTATCCGCATTAGCACTATCGACCACATAAAGGCATTCGATCTTCTGCAACGAAAGCGTGTAGACGTTGTTATCGCCTACGAATTTGACCGTGCAAGATCAGAACCTGCTAAAATTCCTAACCGGCATCATTTCAACAATGATTTTATTATTGATACCACCAACGAGGTCGTTGCCTGCTGGGTCAGTAACGACACAAGAGAATTCATCGACACCTTGAACACAGCCATAGCTGATTGGCGCGCGGACGATAAACTGGGCGCATTATTTGGTCGCACAAAAGACTGACGTCCGGAAACGCGAGGCCCGACTTATATGGTCCAGTTTCCGGTTATATAAGAAGCCGATCAGCTCACTATTCACCATGGCCAAAAAAGGTTCTCGGGAGGCTCCACCGAGTAATACTGGGGTCCGGCAATAGTGGTCGAACCCCAGATTTTCCAACATTGTAACTTCTGTCACTACTTTGTCGCTCTGATCC
>JAJFIT010000178.1 GCA_021774775.1 Alphaproteobacteria bacterium
CTTTGCTGGCTATTGTCAGCATGCGATGTGGCACTAAGCACAAATAAGGCTATAAAATAGAAAAATAACGGCTTCATTCATATTCCCTCCCTGTAACTACTCCCGATTTATTGCACAACTCATAGAACATTATTCTCAGGCAAGGCATAATTAAATCTGAAAATCACGACTTGACCCTTATCAATGATACATGGCCCCAAATACTCAACTATTGACAATCAGAGCCGGTACATCATCATGATTGATGATGTCGATGGCAATGCAACTGGGGCAGGGGGTGAATGGGCGAAGAGCTAAAAACCAGAAATTTTTGCGATGATGACTTTGCAGAATTTGTTCAACGTATGCGCGCAGAGACTGACTTGGTTAAGGCGTGGGAGCGGGACGGCTATTTGTCGGATGGCCCGGTTTCCGCCGGATTTGAACTCGAAGCCTGGCTTGTTGATCGGGAGACGCGACCCTCAGCAAAAAATAACGATTTTCTGGTTGCCGTTGAGAATGAGCTGGTTGTGCCAGAGCTGTCTTGCTTCAACATAGAATTTAACGGTGACCCACAAGAATTGACCGGCACGGGCTTGTCCAAGCTGCAAACCGAACTGGAGGACCTATGGCGTCATGCTGTTGGTGTGGCTGACGGCATCGGTTTGCGCCTGGCAATGATCGGCATTCTGCCGACCGTGGAAGGTGATGACCTTTGCGTCGCCAACATGTCAGAAAGCAATCGATTTAGAGCGCTGAACGAACAAGTGTTTCGGCTGCGCAAGGGGCGGCCCATTCACCTGAAAATTAACGGCGAAGACGCGCTCGATAGCGAACATATGGACCTGATGTTGGAGGCTGCTGCCACCTCGTTTCAAATTCACCTTCAATTGCCTGTTGGTCGCGAAGTTGACTATTATAATGCGTCAAAACTGGTGTCGGCACCGCTGGTGGCAGTGTCGGCCAATTCGCCCTATCTTTTCGGTAAAAACCTGTGGGCTGAAACCCGTATCCCTTTGTTTGAACAGGCAGTTTCTGTTGGGGACTGGGATTATGCCGAACGAGTAACCTTCGGGGTGCGTTATATCGAAAATAATCTGTCTGAGGTCTTCATGGCTAACCGGCAACGCTATCCGGTTTTGCTGCCGCAAGTGCGTGATCGTGCGGTTGAGAAACTGGATCACCTGCGCTTGCAAAACGGTACCATATGGCGCTGGAACCGGCCATTGATTGGCTGGGACGAAGATGGCACTCCCCATTATAGAATTGAACAGCGTGTGGTGCCCGCCGGGCCAACGGTGCTGGATTCGATTGCGAATGCTGCATTTTATTACGGATTGGTAACTTATTTGGCCGAGCATGATACACCGCCGCATGAGCGGGCGCAGTTTTTTACAACCCGAGACAATTTCTACGAGGCGGCCAAGCACGGTTTGGATGCGCGGATACGCTGGAACCATGTAGATGACTTGCCGATTGACCAGTTGATCCTGGACACTTTTTTGCCCATGGCTGAGGCGGGGCTGCAACGCCTTGTTGTTGATGAGTATGACATCCGGCGCTATCTGGGCGTGATTGAAGCGCGTAGCAGAAAAAAGCAGAACGGTGCCAATTGGCAGCGATCTTTCGTTAAGAAAAATCGCGTTGGCATGAAGGAAATGCTGGAGGCATACTTGCTGCGACAGGAAACCGCCATTCCTGTTCATGAATGGCCTTTATGACTAGTCTCAGGCGCTACGACCACGTGCCAGAGGCGATGCTGAAGGCAACTTCGATCGAACTGGATCAGTTATTGGGCGGCCCGGCGTTGTTTTATCTGGACGGCACGCGAAAACCGCCACTTTTTATAACGGTTTTGCAGCACGGTAACGAACCGACCGGCTTTGAAGCAATCCAGCAGATTTTGCAGAAATACCACGCCGCAGGATTGCCGAGGGCAGTATGGCTGTTTGTCGCCAATGTTAGCGCCGCCGCTGAGGGCAAGCGCATGCTTGATAGCCAAAGCGATTATAACCGGGCCTGGCCGGGCACTGCTGATACCGCGACCGCCGAAGCCGCGCTGATGCAAGAGGTTGTTGATACGGTAACCGCCGGACCGCTTTTCGCCAGCGTTGATTTGCACAATAACACCGGCAGCAACCCGCATTATGGTTGTGTGAACGAACTGGCACCCCAATATTTGCAGCTGGCAACCCTGTTTGCCCGCACTGTTGTCTATTTCAAGCAGCCGGTCGGCGTGCAATCATTGGCGATGGCGCGGCACTGTCCGGCTGTGACACTGGAATGTGGGCAGGCGGGCGAGCATGCTGCTCTGTCTCATGCCGTCGATTTTCTGGATGCCTGCCTGCATTTGCATCATTTGCCTGATCAGCAGGTGGCACCGCATGATATTTCTATTTTGCGCACTGTTGCGGTGGCAAAAATGCGCCCGGGTGTTACTTATGGTTTCGATGACGAGAGTTTGGATGTGCGTTTCCGCGGCGATCTGGACAAGTTGAACTTCGGGCCGATCGCAGCTGGGGAAACTTTGGCTGACCTGAACGATGACAGGGGCATGCCCATAATCGTTTCCAATGATGATGGAGAGGATATAAGTGCCGCGTTGTTTGAAGCCGCCGACGGCAAATTAACGCTGCGGCAACCGTTGACGCCGTCCATGGCCACACTGGATGTTGGTGTCATTCGGCAGGATTGTCTGTTCTATATTATGGAACACATGAGCTTACCCGATGGGGGTGACTGATAGACGCTGTAGAAAAGGGGATTTGGCGCATGGCTGATAAACGCGGAAAAATAACTGGGTTAGGGGGTATTTTTGTCAAAAGCAAAGACACCAAAGCGCTGGTTAAATGGTACCGCGAGGTGCTGGA
>JAJFIT010000179.1 GCA_021774775.1 Alphaproteobacteria bacterium
TTCTTTTCATCGTTGGTAAAGACAAAGCATGAAACAGGCTCAGAACGCGCGTCAACAGCGCGGCAGATCGTCATCCCGCCAGGGCGGGAAATCAAACAGAGGTTCGGGGAACCACCGGAACGAACAACAGATTCGGGGCAATCCCAAGCAGCTGGTTGAAAAATATAAAAACCAGGCGCGGGAATGCCTTCAGGCTGGCGACAGGATGCAGGCAGAATATTATTTCCAATTTGCCGAGCATTATTACCGGGTTGTGAATGAGAACCGGAACAATGCGCCTACTCAGAGTGACCGTGACAATCAGCAGCAGAATAACCATCGGAAGCGCGCTCAGGGCGGCGATAATTCAGGTGCAGACGATCAGCAGGGTGATAACCAGCAAAGGCGCGGACGGCGTGGCAGATCTCGGGATGACCAGCAAAAAACCTCTGGCGGTGACCAACAAGAAAATTCCAGTCAGGCCAATGGTGCCGCCGAAAAGGGCGATGAAGCGAAAGCTGTGAAAGGTGCTAACAATGCTCAGGTGAGCGATGCGCAACCAGCCGATCAATCTGATCAGACAAATAACAAGACAGACAATAGCCAATCGCCGATACCAGATACACCTGGTGAGAACGCTGCAGAGGCCTCTAAAAGCAATGCGACTGAGCACGGCTCAAGCGACGTTCCGCCTAAGCCTGCCCGGCGCAGAGCACCGCGCAAAGCAAGCATTCCAGTAGAAGAAACAGCTGCCGCAGCGCCGCTCGATCCGACGGCCAGTGATTTGAGCTGATCGCGTATAATATTGGCGATGTTTTGAAAAGCACCCATTTGGGTGCTTTTTCTTTTTGGTAACCATTTGCCAGCAAACTATGGCCTGACTATTGTTTCTGTGGTGACGGGCCAGAAGAATCGTATGCGAAATACTTGTGATACGCGCAATCATCCCCACATTCAGTATATGAAGCGTGCCCAATTGGGGCGCTTCCTGTAGTGTAACAAGGTTCGCCGCCGCAAGCGGGGCAAACCACAATCATGGGGTTGATAACACATGAATATGGAACGATTCACGGACCGCAGTCGCGGTTTTATTCAGTCTGCTCAAGGGCTTGCAATTCGCGAGAACCATCAGAGGTTTACGCCTGAGCATCTGCTCAAAGTTCAACTGGACGATAAAGAGGGCTTGGCGACCAATCTGTTGCGTGCTTCAGGTGCACGGCCGGACGAGGCGTTGTTGTCGGTTGAAACCGAGCTCGCAAAACTGCCGAAAATTGAGGGCTCGGGGGCTGGGCAGCTGCATCTTGATCCGACAACCGCTCAGGTATTTGCCAAGGCTGAAGAGATATCAGACAAAGCAGGCGATAAATTTGTCACCGCCGAACGGCTTTTGCTGGCCTATTTGTTGACGCCAAAGTCCAAGGCCGGGGAAATTTTGAAGAAATCCGGCGCAACCCCTGACGGCCTAAACAAGGCGATTAATGAAATTCGCAAAGGACGATCAGCCAATACTGCATCATCCGAAGATGCATACGATGCGCTCAATCGATTTGCCCAGGACCTGACGGAACGCGCCCGCGAGGGTAAACTTGACCCGGTGATCGGCCGCGACGAGGAAATCAGGCGCACCGTACAGGTGCTGTCACGGCGTACCAAAAATAACCCTGTGCTGATCGGTGAACCAGGCGTTGGTAAAACCGCCATTGCAGAGGGCCTTGCACTCAGAATTGCTAACGGCGATGTGCCAGACAGCCTCCGAAACCGGCGCATAATGGCGCTTGATATGGGGGCGTTGATTGCTGGCGCTAAATATCGCGGCGAGTTTGAAGAGCGCCTTAAAGGTGTGCTGCAGGAAGTTGCCCACGGCGAGGGCGATGTCATTTTGTTCATTGACGAGATGCACACGCTGGTCGGTGCTGGCAAAACAGACGGTGCGATGGATGCATCCAACCTGTTGAAGCCTGCCCTAGCTCGCGGCGAGCTGCACTGTATCGGTGCGACTACGTTGAATGAATACCGCAAATATGTGGAAAAAGACTCTGCGCTGGAGCGGCGGTTTCAGCCGGTCATGGTGTTGGAGCCCACAGTTGAGGATACCATTTCGATTTTGCGCGGCCTGAAGGAAAAATATGAAGTTCACCACGGCGTTCGCATAACCGATGGTGCGCTGGTGTCGGCGGCGACGCTTTCCAATCGCTATATCACCGACAGGTTTTTGCCGGATAAAGCCATTGACCTGATGGACGAGGCGGCAAGCCGACTTCGTATGGAAACCGAATCGAAGCCTGAAAAGATTGACGAATTGGACCGGCGGATTATTCAGCTAAAGATTGAACGAGAAGCTTTGAACAAGGAAAAAGACGAAGCGTCCAAGGCACGGCTGAAAGATATTGAGAAAGAGCTGGCTGATCTGGAGCAAAACTCCGCAGAATTGACGGCACGCTGGCAAAGCGAACGCGAACGCATCGCCGGAGAAAAAACATCTATCGAACAGCTGGACCGCGCACGCATGGAACTTGAACAGGCCGAGCGTGCTGGCGACTTTGCCCGCGCCGGCGAACTGCAGCATGGTGTTATCCCTGACCTGGAGCAGCGGCTAACAGCTGCGCCGTCTGATGGCGGCGAC
>JAJFIT010000180.1 GCA_021774775.1 Alphaproteobacteria bacterium
CGGCGTTAACAACACCCACCGAACCCTGCACGGCGCCCTGATGGACGCTGAAATTCTGGCGGATGTTTATATCGAATTGCTGGGTGGCAGGCAGGCAGGCCTCGATCTGGCGGTTGAGAAGGCGGCTTTTGCATCCGGGCCGAAAAAGCAGCGTGAACGGCGCAGCTTTCCCGTAAGCGACGACGAATTGAGCGCACACCAGGACTTTGTCAAAACCCTCAAAAACCCTGTTTGGCTGAACTAGGCCCTATTCAATTGAATTGAAGAAGCGCCCCAAGGGAACGCCCAGCGGGCAGAAAATATCCTTGCCCTGATCACAGTTATACAAGCTGAAAGTGGTAATATCAGCCTGGCCGAGAAAATAGTTGATCGGAACATAACCAATGCCCGCCTGGTAGCGACTATCCAATGAGTTATCGCGGTTGTCACCCATCATGAAATAATGGTTCGGGGGTACCAGAAATGGCCCTGTGTTATCGAACCGGCCAGTGTCGGAAAGTTCATAAATCCGGTGCGTAACGCCGCCGGGTAGTGTTTCGTCATATTCCCTGGCCCGGCGCCCTGTACCGTTGTAATCAACATAATTTACAGTGCGCACGAAGCGGCGCTGAACTAAGTTTTTGTTGATATACAAGCGGCCTGCAATCATTTCAATGTGGTCACCGGGCAAGCCAATCACTCGTTTAATTGTGTCTTGATTGTCAAGTTTGGGGACTGTGAATACAGCAACCTCGCCGCGGTTTGGCGCGCCAGGGAAAATATGGTTTTCAGATATAAACTCAGGGTCAAGTGGTACCGAATACCGATTGTAACCATAGGGGAACTTTGAAACAAATATGCGATCACCTACTTCCAGCGTAGGCTCCATGCTACCGCTTGGTATATGAAAACTTGTCCAACCAGCGGTGGAGAATGTTAGCCATAAAACCGCAAAGACACTAAAGTCTCTTAACCATAAAACAATATTCGATGTTTTGGAGGTTGTATCTTTTTGCATATTTTTTTCGTCGGTCATAAAAATCAATCAATGCTGTTGAAAAACCGCCCTAATGGTACACCCAGCGGACAGAAGATATCCTTGCCCTGATCACAGTCATACAGGCTGAAGGTGGTGATATCGGCTTTGCCGACAAAATAGGCCTCGGGCACATATCCAATATCATTGAGAACACGGCTGTCAGAGGACCCGTCGCGGTTATCACCCATCATGAAATAGTGGCCCGGCGGCACCACATAAGGCCCGACATTATCATAAAGTCCGCTGTCGGTACTTTCGTAAATTCGGTGCACAACACCATTTGGCAGGGTTTCATCATATTCCTTCACCCGGCGTTGGTTGCCGTTATAGCTTGTGTATTCAACTTCACGTACAAGCGAGCGCTCAACAAGTATATCATTGATGTAAAGCCGCCCACCGCGCATTTGTATACGGTCTCCGGGCAGGCCGATCACCCGTTTGATGAAATCCTCAAACCCGCGTTTGGGCAAGGTGAACACGGCCACATCGCCGCGCTCGGGTGCGTCTGCAAACAGGCGGGTTTCGGGCACGAAGGACGGGTCGAAAAAGACGCTGTAACGGTTGTAACCGTATGATAGTTTGGAGACAAATATGCGGTCGCCCACCTCCAGCGTCGGTTCCATGCTGCCGCTTGGAATATGAAAGCTGGTCCAGCCGAAGATGCTGAAAACAATATAGAAAACGAAGATGACGACAATGTCTTTGACCAATGACTGTTTGTCACTCGATGCTTTGGCGCCCTTTGCGGCGAGCTGTTCAGCACGCTTGGGTGTTTTGTTTTTGGTATTTTCCGCTGTCACATGAAGGCCTTTTTTATCGCTGCTTTTTTTAAGCGTATTGGTTGTTTATTGGGGCCTGTTTGGCTGGCCGATATCGGGATTGTCAGGCTATTGTATTTTTTTGCGATTTTACTGCTGCCTGCCCGCATTGCAATCATTGATTCCTGTTCGGCGCAGCTTCCTGCATTTTAGAACTCTAATGGTCATACAGTAAAGAATGGGTAAAAGAAGCCTGTTTGCCAAGGGCCGGCACGAAAATTAGAAAAAAATTTAATTGTGCCAAACCCTTGCGAAGCGCGTGTCTGATCCTTATATAGGCGCTGAAACCGGTGGGCTTCGGGATGTGTTCGGGCCTGCTATCTTACGGAAAATCAACACCCAAGAGGTTGCATGTGGGTGCCAATTGAGGGCCCAGGCAATCGGCTGTTAAGGGATGAGGTATAAAAATGGCTAAAGTAATTGGTATCGATTTGGGTACGACAAACTCCTGCGTATCCATCATGGACGGGTCAAAACCCAAGGTAATTGAAAATTCAGAAGGCGCGCGCACCACGCCGTCTGTCGTTGGTTTCACCGACGAAGGCGAGCGGTTGGTCGGTATGGCGGCAAAACGTCAGGCGGTCACCAACCCCAGCGATACATTGTTCGCTATCAAGCGTCTGATTGGTCGTACATTTGACGATCCAACCACCCAAAAAGACAAAAAAATGGTTCCCTACGAAATCGTCAAAGCCGAAGGCGGCGATGCGTGGGTTGAAGCCAAGGGTGAAAAATATTCACCGAGCCAGGTTTCAGCAATGATCCTGCAGAAAATGAAAGAAACAGCGGAAAGCTATCTGGGCGAGGATGTTGACCAAGCGGTTATCACTGTTCCTGCATACTTCAATGATGCCCAGCGCCAGGCGACAAAAGACGCTGGCAAAATTGCTGGTCTTGAGGTTCTCCGGATTATCAACGAGCCAACGGCTGCTGCACTTGCTTACGGTCTTGATAAAGAAGAAGGCCACACAATCGCTGTATTTGATTTGGGTGGTGGTACATTTGACGTATCGGTTCTGGAAATCGGCGACGGTGTATTTGAAGTGAAGTCTACTAACGGTGACACCTTCCTCGGCGGTGAAGACTTTGACATGCGTCTGGTCGATTATCTGGCCGACGAGTTCAAAAAAGAAAACACCGTAGACCTGCGCGATGACAAAATGGCGCTGCAACGCTTGAAGGAAGCTGCCGAGAAAGCAAAAATCGAGCTTTCATCTTCGCAGCAAACCGAAGTGAACCTGCCGTTCATCACGGCTGACGCTTCCGGTCCCAAGCACCTGCAGATCAAGCTAACCCGTTCCAAGCTGGAAAGCCTGGTTGAGGATTTGGTCAAGCGCACCCTTGAGCCATGCAAAAAAGCTCTGAAGGATGCTGGCCTTGCCGCTGGCGAGATCGACGATGTTGTTCTTGTAGGCGGTCAGACCCGCATGCCGAAAATTCAGGAAATTGTGAAAGAATTCTTTGGCCGCGAGCCGCACAAGGGCGTGAACCCTGACGAAGTTGTTGCCATGGGCGCAGCTATTCAGGCGGGCGTGCTGCAAGGCGACGTTAAAGACGTTCTTCTTCTGGATGTAACGCCGCTATCGCTTGGTATCGAAACACTCGGCGGTGTGTTT
>JAJFIT010000019.1 GCA_021774775.1 Alphaproteobacteria bacterium
GGCGGTACCGCCATTGAAGACCCGCCCGGCGTGCGCGGTAATGACACAACCCAGATGTATCTGGCTTATTTGCGCGACCCATCGGGCAACAAAATCTGCGCCTTGCATTTGATTAAGTAAAGAGTTTTGGTGCCCAGAAGAGGACTCGAACCTCCACGTCCACAGGGGACACTAGCACCTGAAGCTAGCGCGTCTACCAATTCCGCCATCTGGGCATTTTAGAGAGGGCAACATTTAAGAAATGGTGCGCGGGATTTAGCCCGCGCGTGCAGTGCTGTCAAGGGGCATTCCCGCACATTGCATGTTATAGTGGCCTGTTATCTTTCCATTTGTCTTACCGGTTAAATGACACCCACGCCGATCATGGCAAAGAGCGCAACACCCAGAGCCACGCGGTAAACAACAAATACCGTCATGCTGGCATGGGCTAGCCAGCGCATCAGAAAATGGATCGCAAGCAGTGCCGCTGCGCACGAAAGGCCAGCGGCAAGTGCGGCATCTCCGAAGGCGGGCGCGCTCGATTCCTCAAGCGCTTTCAGGGTTGCAGCGGTGCCCGACGCCAGGATGGCTGGAATCGACAGCAGCATGGAAAAACGTGCGGCCTCCACGCGGGAGAAGCCCAACATACGCGCCGCTGTCATGGTTACGCCAGACCGGCTGGTGCCGGGAATAAGCGCCAGCACCTGCGCTAGTCCAATCAGCAGCGCGGGCTTGATCGCCATTTGTTCGGTCGTCTTGCTGGTTGCCCCGCGTTTGTCCGCGATATAGAGCAAAATACCGAAAATGATCGACGTGGCCGCAATTACCTCGGCGCTGCGCAGCATGTCACTTGCGTCGGTTGCCACCATAACGCCGCCGACAATCACCATGGGGATGGTAGCGACAACCATCGCCCAAAATAGTTTCAGGTAATGGCTGCCTTCAACCGCGCGCCGGGCGGGTGCAATGCCAATACTGCCAAGGCCCGCCAGCGCCAAGCCGCGTGTGTCACGCCAGAAATAGGCCAGAACCGCGACCAGCGTGCCCACATGCACCGCGACATCCATCAACAAGCCCTGATCAGGCCAGCCGGTCAGGGCAGGCACCAGTATCAGGTGGCCGCTTGAGCTGATTGGCAAAAACTCAGTGATGCCCTGCACCAGCGCAAGCACAAAAATCTGGATAATTGTCACCTGTATCTCCCCTGTCGTTGTGGCTTTGTCGCCGTCCGGCTGCTTTGCGGCTATAAGGTCAGCTGCCACAGCTGATTCGCCCCTTATAGGCCAGTTTAGCAGTGGACCAGCCAGCTGGCGACTGTGATATTAGTACCAAAATGGAACTAATGACTGAAAAATATACAGAAATTTGAACATTTTTAAGGAAATAGCTAAATAATATGACAGTAATATTTACCTAAACGACATTTTTTGCTTAATTTTTTGATTTTTTGAACATATACTGCGCGCCACGCGCTCATTTTAGTATGAAAATTACAAGACAAGTGAATTGCATCGACGGTATTTCGCTTCAGCAGATGCTGAAACTTTACCGTGCAGTCTACTTCTCACTCTAAAGGAAACCACATGGCCGATGATCTGTTGAAATTTGTCTCCATCGACCAAAAAACGCCGCCAAAGCGCGAAGCAGATACTCGGCGCCTGGATTTTGACGAAATCTACGCCGAGTTTGACCCCGGTGCCGCCAAGGAGCAAGCCAGCCGATGCAGCCAGTGCGGTGTGCCCTTTTGCCATATTCATTGTCCGCTGGGTAACAATATCCCGGATTGGTTGAAGCTGACCGCAGAAGGCCGACTGCAAGACGCTTATGAAATGGCGTCGGCCACCAACAATATGCCGGAAATTTGTGGCCGTATCTGCCCGCAGGACCGCCTGTGCGAAGGAAATTGTGTAATCGAAAAGGATTTCAACTCGGTCACCATCGGCAGCGTGGAAAAATATATTGCTGACACCGCGTGGCAGCAGGGCTGGATCAAGCCGATAGAGCCTGCAGTCGAGCGCCTTGAGACCATCGGCATCATCGGCGCTGGTCCTGCTGGGCTGGCGGCGGCAGAACAACTGCGCACCGCCGGGTTTCAGGTTCATATTTATGATCGCTATGACCGTGCTGGCGGCCTTCTCGTGTACGGTATCCCCGGTTTTAAACTGGAAAAAGAAGTTGTCGGCCGCCGGACAGGCAGGCTCGAGCAATCGGGTATCACTTTTCACATGGACTTTGAAGTTGGTCGGGAAGAAAATCTGGCTGACCTGCGCGAAAAACATGACGCATTGTTGATTGCTACCGGTGTGTACCGCCCGCGCAGCCTCAAGGTACCGGGCGTTGGGCTGGGTAATATCCGCGAGGCACTGGACTATCTTGTTGCCTCCAACCGCAAGGGTTTCGGCGACAAAGTGCCCGAATTTGACAGCGGCACCCTTGATGCCAGGGGCAAAAATATTGTGGTCATCGGCGGCGGTGACACAGCGATGGACTGTGTACGCACTGCAGTGCGCCAAGGGGCAAGGTCGGTCAAGTGCCTGTATCGGCGTGACCGTGAAAATATGCCAGGTTCCGCTCAGGAAGTGAAAAACGCGGAAGAAGAAGGCGTTGAATTCGTCTGGCTTGCAGGGCCCGAGGCTTTTGTAGGCGACAAAGACGTATCCGGCGTTCGTGCTTACAGAATGCGGCTGGGTGCGGGCGATTCGACCGGGCGGCAAGCCCCCGAACCGGTGCCGGACAGCGCTTTTCAGCTCGATTGTGATCTGGCGATCATGGCGCTGGGCTTCGAGCCGGAAGATCTTCCGGCCTTGTTCGGTGCACCCGAGCTTCGGGTAAGTCGTTGGGGAACCGTAACGGTTGATCACCAAAGCCTGATGACCAATCTGGACGGCGTATTTGCTGCCGGTGACATCGTGCGCGGTGCTTCGCTAGTTGTGTGGGCCATCCGCGATGGCCGCGACGCCGCCAGCTCGATGATCAAATTCCTGAACCAACAAGCGCGAAATGCTGCCTGATCGTTCCAAATTCCTCGGAGAGAGACATGATACCCCATTACAATGAACATATTCCGGGACCACAGGGCCTGTATGATCCAGCTGAAGAGCGGGATGCGTGTGGTGTTGGCCTTGTGGCGGCCCTGGACGGACGGCCCAGCCGCGATGTGGTGCTGCGCGGAATCGAGGCATTGAAGGCCATATGGCACCGGGGCGCTGTGGATGCCGACGGCAAAACAGGTGACGGTGCGGGCATAAACCTTGAGCTGCCACAGGAATTTTTCAAGGAACATGTCAAAGCCACGGGCCACGAGCCAAGCGATAGTAAGCTGGCGATTGGCATGGCGTTTTTGCCCCGGCTGGATCTGGCGGCGCAGGAAACCTGTCGCACAATCGTGGAAACTGAAATCCTGACCTTCGGCTACACCATTTATGGCTGGCGGCAAGTGCCTGTGGACATTTCGGTAGTCGGTGAAAAGGCTGAAGCTACTCGCCCTGAAATCGAACAGATTATGATCGAAAACTCCAAGGGCGTGGACGAGGAAACTTTTGAGCGTCATTTGTATCTGATCCGCCGACGTATCGAGCGTGCGGCTATTTCGGCGCAAATACCGGGGTTTTATATCTGCTCGCTGTCGTGTCGGTCGGTTATATACAAAGGACTGTTTTTGGCAGAACAGTTGGCAATTTTCTATCCCGACCTGCAGGACGATGGTTTTGTCTCTTCTTTTGCGGTTTATCACCAGCGCTATTCCACCAATACATTCCCGCAGTGGTGGCTGGCTCAACCGTTTCGCATGATCGCCCATAACGGCGAGATAAACACTATCCGCGGCAATAAAAACTGGATGAAAAGCCATCAAATTCGTATGGCATCTATCGCTTTTGGTGAAAATTCAGAAGACATTAAACCGGTTATCCCCAACGGCGCGTCCGATTCCGCCGCGCTGGACGCTGTGTTTGAGGTTATGGTCCGAGCCGGTCGCTCGGCCCCCATGGTCAAAACAATGTTGGTGCCCGAGGCCTGGTCCAAGAAAACCACCATGCCGCAGTCGCACCTGAATATGTATGCCTATACTAACTCGGTTATGGAACCATGGGACGGCCCGGCGGCACTGGCCGCCTGTGATGGCCGCTGGGTTGTCGCAGGTCTGGACCGAAACGGTCTCAGACCCATGCGTTATACGGTCACCAATGATGGCTTTTTGCTTGTGGGCTCGGAAACCGGAATGGTTGTGGTAGACGAAGACACGGTGCGCGAAAAAGGTGCGCTCGGCCCCGGTCAGATGATCGCCCTTGATTTGCAGGAAGGCCGTTTTTACCATGACCGTGAAATCAAAGACCGGCTCGCTGATGCCCGGCCCTACGAAGACTGGGTTCAGGACATTAAGGCCATTGAAGACTTGCCCGGCTACAAGGGCCCGGAAGCGCCCACATTCTGCGGCGCAGAGCTACGCACACGCCAGGTGATGGCAGGGCTTACCCATGAAGACCTGGAGCTCATTCTACAGCCACAGGTGATGACCGGCAAGGAGGCGATTGGCTCCATGGGCGATGATACGCCGCTTGCAGTTCTGTCCAACAATTACCGCAACCTGTCGCACTATTTCCGGCAGAATTTCAGCCAGGTGACAAACCCGCCCATCGACAGTCTACGCGAGCATCGGGTGATGAGCCTGAAGTCCCGCTTTGGTAATTTCGGTAACGTGCTGGATGAAGGTCATACCCAAGCGGATTCGATCGTGCTCGACAGCCCGGTGATATCGAACCGGGAATGGCAGACCCTGATCAAGCATTTCGGCGATTCTGCCGAAGTTATCGATTGCACGTTTAACTTGTCCGACGGCAAAAACGCGCTGAGGGCTGCTTTGCACCGCATTAACCGGGAAGCAGAAGATGCGGTGCGCGAAGGCCGCGGGCATATCTTCCTGTCCGACGAAAATATCAGTGCTGAACGAGCGCCGGTGCCGATGATTTTGGCGACCGGCGGGTTGCACACGCATTTGGTTAACCAGGGCCTGCGCACGTTCACCAGCCTTAACGTGCGGTCGTCGGAGTGTCTTGATCCGCATTATTTTGCGGTGTTGATCGGCGCGGGTGCGACCACGGTAAATGCCTATTTGGCGCAGGACACCATTGCAGAACGGCACGCCAAGGGCCTGTTCGGTGACTATGACCTCACCACTTGCATTAACCGCGCCATTGAGGCCATCGATCAAGGCTTGCTGAAGATCATGTCCAAGATGGGTATTTCGGTTATTTCCAGCTACAGGGGCGGCAACAACTTCGAGGCGCTCGGTCTGTCGCGGGCGCTGGTTGCGGAATTTTTCCCGGGGATGCCAACCAAAATTTCCGGGATCGGGCTGGCTGGTGTGCAACAAAAAGTGCTGGAGCAACACGCCACAGCCTTCCTTGAGGGCAATATCTCCCTGCCGATTGGTGGGCTCTACCGCTATCGCCGCGACGGCGAAGTTCACAGCCATGATGGCCAGCTTATTCATTTGCTTCAATCTGCTGTCGGCAACGACAATTATGCCAAATATCTGACCTACTCACGCGGTTTGGCCAGCCTACCCCCGGTAAACCTGCGTGACCTGCTGGATTTCCGTCGCCCTGAAGAACCGCTGGCGCTGGACGAGGTGGAATCGATTACTGAAATTCGCAAGCGTTTCATCACGCCGGGCATGTCGCTGGGCGCGTTATCGAAAGAAGCGCACGAAACCCTGGCGATTGCCATGAACCGCATTGGTGCCAAGTCGGTATCCGGCGAAGGCGGCGAAGACAAGCGTCGCTACAAACCGTTTGAAAACGGCGACAATGCCAACAGCCCAATCAAGCAAATTGCCTCTGGCCGTTTCGGCGTTACAGCGGAATATCTAAACGCTTGCGACGAAATTGAAATTAAAGTGGCGCAGGGTGCCAAGCCCGGTGAAGGCGGCCAGCTGCCCGGCTTCAAGGTTACTGAAATGATCGCGAAACTCAGGCATTCAACACCGGGCGTGATGCTTATTTCGCCGCCGCCGCACCATGATATCTACTCAATCGAGGACTTGGCGCAGTTGATTTACGACCTGAAGCAAATCAATCCGCGCGCCAAAGTCTGTGTGAAATTGGTGTCGTCCGCCGGTATCGGTACCATTGCCGCCGGTGTGGCCAAGGCGCACGCCGATGTGATCCTGATTTCCGGCCACTCGGGCGGCACCGGTGCCAGCCCGCAAACCAGTATTAAATATGCCGGTACTCCGTGGGAAATTGGGCTGGCTGAAGTTAATCAGGTGTTGACGCTTAATAACCTGCGCCACCGGGTAACCCTGCGCACCGACGGCGGCATAAAAACCGGCCGCGACGTGGTGATAGCCGCCATGCTGGGGGCCGAAGAATACGGCGTTGGTACCGCTTCGCTGGTCGCCATGGGCTGCATAATGGTGCGTCAGTGCCATTCGAACACCTGCCCGGTCGGCATTTGCACGCAGGACGAAAAATTACGGGCCAAATTTGATGGCAGCGCAGAAAAGGTTGTTAACCTGTTCAGCTTCATCGCCGAGGAAACGCGCGAAATTCTTGCTGAACTGGGTGTTGAGCATCTTGATGACATCATTGGCCGCACGGACTTGCTTCATCAGGTTAGCCGCGGTGCAGATCATCTGGATGATCTGGACCTTAATCCGTTGTTGGTTCAGGTCAGTGGACGCAACACCAAACTGGTGTGTACCCTTGAAGGCCGGAACCCGGTTCCTGACACGCTTGATGCCCAAATGCTGAAGGACGCGCAGGCAGTGTTCAGCCGCGGCGAAAAAATGCAACTGACCTATTCAGTGCAAAATACGCTGCGGGCGATTGGTACGCGCTTTTCGAGCGAGATCACTCAAAAGTTTGGCATGACCGGCCTTAACCCGGACCATGTAACTGTGCGGCTGCGGGGCTCTGCCGGTCAATCGCTGGGTGCCTTTGCAGTGCAAGGCCTCAAGCTTGAGGTGGCGGGCGATGCCAACGACTATGTGGGCAAGGGTCTGTCTGGTGGTACGATTGTTGTGCGGCCTTCCAACCGCGCCACATTCAATTCGCGCGATAATACCATCATTGGTAACACGGTGCTGTACGGTGCAACAGCAGGCAAGTTGTTCGCCGCGGGCCGCGCGGGTGAGCGGTTTGCGGTTCGTAATTCCGGCGCCAATGTTGTTGTTGAGGGCTGCGGGGCTAATGGCTGCGAATATATGACCGGCGGTGCAGCGGTTATTCTCGGCAAGGTTGGTGATAATTTCGGCGCTGGCATGACCGGCGGCATGGCCTTTGTCTATGATGAAGACGGCACAATGGCCGACCATGTCAACCGCGAAACTGTGGTGTTCAACCGGCTTGCCAGTGCCTATTGGGAACAGATCCTTAAAGGCCTGGTTGAGGAACATCTCGCCGAAACCCATTCGCGGTGGGCGGCAACGCTGCTGGCAAACTGGGAGACCAAACGCCAGGAATTTTGGCATGTTGCGCCCAAGGAAATGCTTGATCGGCTCGAGCATCCCATCAGCGATGACGCCGCGCAGGAAATAGAGGCATTGTCCGCTTAAAAAACTGCAGCAAAACTGTTGCGTTGACGCTTTTGGCGATTGGCGACCTCCTCTTCATGGGGTATGACAGGAGTGTTATGCCCATATTGTATCATCATTGGCTCAGTCCTGCCGCGCGCTTTGTTCGTGTACTTCTTCTGGAGAAGCGCATCGATTTTACCTTGCGGCTGGAAAAAGAGTGGGAACGCCGCCCGGCGTTTCTGGCGTTGAACCCTGCCGGGGAAGTGCCGGTTCTGGTGATGGATGACGGTCACGCCTATTCCGGAGTGATGGCGATTGCGGAATATCTGGAAGAAATTGTGCCAGAGCCGCCGCTATTGCTGGGCAGCGCAGACGAACGCTACGAAGCCCGCAGACTGGCTGGCTGGTTCCACACCAAACTGGGCAGCGAAGTATCGCGCCACGTGGTTTCGGAAAAACTGTTTAAACGCTTTTTGGGGTTGGGTGAGCCCGATTCGGAGGCAGTTCGCTGCGCGGCCCATAACCTGAAAACTCACCTGAAGTATATCTCGTTTCTGGCCGAGCGGCGGCACTATCTGGCCGGGCCGCAGTTTACCATGGCAGACGCCGCCGCCGCCGCCCATGTGTCAGTGATCGATTATTTTGGCGACATTCATTTCGACGACTGGCCATTGGTGAAAGAATGGTATGTGCGGGTTAAATCCCGCCGATCCATTCGTGCGCTGTTGGATGACCGTATCACTGGCCTTCGCCCACCCGCCCACTACCAGGATCCGGACTTTTGACCCTGTCAGACGGAGGTGGGCCGCATAACGAAGGCATTCGCTCTCGGTTGCAGCAAGAAGCCTTCGCGCTTGGTTTTGATCAGTTCGGCATTGCCAGCGCCGACGTGAACGAGAGCATTGCCCAGGGTCTGCGCGAATTTGTCGGTAAAGGCCATCATGGCTCTATGGTATGGCTCGCGGACCGGCTTCATCACCGGGAAAGCCCGCAAAATCTTTGGCCCGCTGCCCGTTCGGTTATTATGGTGGCGCTCAATTACGGCCCCAAAGATGACCCCCGCCCGCTTTTGGACAAGCGGTCCAGCGGTAATATATCGGTTTATGCCCGCGGAAAAGACTATCACGATCTGCTCAAAAAGCGCTTGAAGGCACTGGCGCGCCATATGGTTGCCACCTACAGCTGCGAGCTAAAAGTGTTTGTCGATACTGCGCCGGTACCGGAAAAACCACTTGCCGCCGCTGCGGGGCTGGGCTGGCAAGGCAAACATACCAATATGGTGTCGCGGGAATATGGCAGCTGGCTGTTTCTCGGTGCTATCTATACCGACATGGACCTGCCTGCGGACGCGCCGCATGAGGATCAATGCGGCAGCTGCAGTGCGTGCCTCGACGCCTGCCCCACAGACGCCTTCCCTGAGCCCTATAAAATAGACGCCCGGCGCTGTATTTCCTATCTGACCATCGAAAACAAGGGCCCGATACCGCTGGAGTTCAGGAAAGCCATGGGCAACCGCATATACGGTTGTGATGACTGCCTGGCCGCCTGTCCCTGGAATAAATTTGCCAGCACCGCAAGCGAAGCGGCCTTTCACGCGCGGGTTGAACTGGGGGCACCGGCTTTAAGTGATTTGCTTGAACTGGGAGACACTGACTTTCGGCAGATCTTTTCCGGCAGTCCGATAAAACGCATCGGCCGGGACCGGTTTGTGCGCAATGTGTTGGTTGCTGCGGGCAACTCTGGCGACAAAAGCCTGCTTGCTCGGGTTCGCCAATTGCAGCAGGATGAAAACGCCGTTGTTGCAGAAGCAGCAACATGGGCACTGCGTGAATTGGAGATGGCATAGTGAAAAAAGAAATAATCTTTGTTGTCGTGGTGGTGCTTGTTTTGCTGGGTTTTGACTATGAGCGCCCTGTAAAACACAGCAGCATTATTAAAGTTGAGGTGCTGTCGCTTGAAGAAGCGCCGCAAGGAAACGGTTGGCGGTTGATCACGGTGAAAATGCCGGATGGCAGCACGCAGACCATTAAAACACTGGTGCCGTTTTTCTATAAGTCTGGTTATCTGGCCCATCTGGGTGTGTTCAAGCGGCGCATTTTTCCCGACGAGCTGGATTTCGTCGCCACGCCTGACGTGCTGCCCTGAAGAATTACTAAATATCTTGGATAAGCTCGAAGAAGCTCTCGGTGCCAATATTGGCACCGCAAATGATCAACCCGACTTTTTTTCCAGCGCATTTTTCTTTTAACGGACCGATGAGCGCGGCGGTGGTTGCCGCCCCAGCGGGCTCAACCGCCAGCTTCAGGTCTTCAAACAGTATTTTCATCGCGCGGCGCATATCATTGTCTTCAATCAGGACAATGTCGTCGATAAATTTGCGACAAACCGCGTAGCTATAGGGTGCTGAATAGGGTGCTGACAGCGAATCTGCAATGCTTTTAGGGCCGCCCGGTAAATTGCCGGTCGTGTCGGTTTGAAATGCCAGGGTCATGGTGCTCGCGCCCACCGGTTCAACGCCGTAAACCATACAGTCCGGTTTGGCTTGCTTAACTGCGCAGGCCACGCCCGATGCCAACCCGCCGCCGCCAATGGGCACAATAACCGCGTTCAGATCAGGGACTTGCTCGATAAACTCGGCTCCCAGGGTGCCGGTACCGAGCGTGATATTTTCGCCTTCAAATGGATGGACAACCGTGCGGCCTTCGTCGTTTGCCACTTGGACCATCATATCCAGAACATCAGTGATGCTTTCAACTTGCATAATCTCTGCGCCCAGGTCTTTGATCGCTTGCAGGCGCATGGCGTTGATGGTTTTTGGCACGATGATTTTGGCGTCCACGCCGTATGTTTTGGCCGCCAGCGCAACGGCGACGCCGTGATTGCCGCCGGTGCCCGCGACAATGCCCCGGGCTTTTTCGGCGTCGCTCATCCGAGAGACAACTGTCAGCGCGCCGCGGGCTTTGAAAGACCCGGCTTTCTGGAACAGTTCCAGCTTCAACACCGGGTGGCAGTCTTGGCCCACGAGCCTGTCTTTGGTCGGGCTTTCCCATGCTTGTGTCGGGGTCAGGCGCAGGTGTTCGCGCAGAAGTTTCGCATGCGCGTGAAAGGCATTCAGGTCCGGGTAGGACAGGTCCGCTGGGTTAATGTCGCCGTTTGCCACGCAGGCCCCCTGATTATTTTGCTGTGCCCCTGAGCATATGGCGGGATGATGGCCAAGCGCAACAGTTTAGGCTGGTGGCAAAATATGGCTATCAGGCAACCGCAGGATAACGGTGGGCGCGAGGGTTTGGCCCTCGGCAACAAAGCCACCGGGGATATATTTGGGCCACTGGCTTGATGCGACAAAAATCAATCCGCCATCTGTTGAGGTGCCGAGCGTTGGTTCGTTGAAATTCGTTAGGCCCTGCGCCAAAAGCTTAATGCCGGTCACGGCTTGCTGTGCGTCATCAAGCTCAATCTCAACTACACGCTGTGGGCTGACACCGTTTTGCACCGCAATAAGCCGCCCTTTGTGGGCAAACAAACCGTCGATGCCAATGAGCGATATAGTGGGGGGTAGTGCCAATAGGTTTGCTTCGCCGGTAGCGGCATTGATGCGCCACAATCCTCGACCGTAATCCGCCATAAATAATTTGCCGTTCTCAAGGAAAGCCAGACCCTGCGGGCTGCGGAATTGTTTGTCGGTATTGAGTTGTTCCAGTGTATCACCGTTAATTCTGTATATCGTGCCGCTTTGCGCCTCCGAGACATAAACGATCCCTTCCGGGCTGATCGCAATGTCGGCAATTTGTTGCCCCTCGGTGCCGCCGGGCAGTGGCCAGTCCCCGGTCACAAGGCCGGTCTCGGGATCGACACGCATGACACCGGTTTGGCCCTCGCCCCTGGGCATGTTGCGTGTTTGATCCACACGCCCGTGGGTAACATATAGCGCATTCTCGCCCCCACTATATGCAATGCCAAAAAAGCTGCCGATGGCGTGGTCAGTTCCGTCGGTCAAAACTGATATTTCGCCCGTAGCGTTTGTCTTTAAAATTGTGTTTGAAACGACAGTGCTGAGGAAATAGGTGCCATTGCCGTCTGTGGTTATGCCTTCCACCAGCCGGTGTTCTGTGGGAATTGATAATAGAGTTTCAGCAGCGCCTTTGGCTTGGATGAGTTGGTAGAATTTATCGCTGAAGCCTTGCCAAACGTCAGCGGGCAGCTTCTCCTGCATTTTGGCCTGAATGTCTGCACCGGGCACCAACCCAAGCGCAATAAATCGGTCGGCGAAATCAATGGCGTCATCGATTTGTTCTGTTTCTGCGGCAAGAAAAAGCGCGTTGCTTAACAGTGCGGTGTTGGCAGGGCGGTCAGCCAGCGCACGTTTCATGCCCGCCAACGCCGTTGTCAGATCACCAGCGCGGAAAGCGGCAATCGCCTCTCCGCGCGCTGCCTGCGACCGGGTATATTGATCTTCGGTTTCCGAAATCACACTTTGGGCCGAGGCAGGGAGCGCCACCCCAAGACAAATTATCGCTGCTGCAAATTTTTTCATGCAGCAGAGTTTAGGTGGGCATCGCGGGCATGCCAAGCGACAAACGATAAACGGTTTATCGCAAAAGTTTAGCGGCGCCTGAGCGGTTGGTTACCGCCACCTTTGCCGCCACGCTTGGGGCCGTGCTTGGGCCCGGGCCCTGTTCGCTTGCCGTGTGCAGGGCGCGCAGAGCTGCCGGTTTTTCCGGGTTTGCCGTTGAATTTACCAGATGGCTTGCCGCTTGGCTTTTTGCCGAATTTCTTTCCGGAATCACTTTGTCGGTCATCTCTTTGTGGCCGGTCATCTCTTTGAGGCCGGCCTTCGCGTTGAGGCCGACTTTCACGTTGGGGTCGGTCTTCACGCCGCGCGCGGTCATTTCTGCCTGAGCGTTCCTCGCGGGCTGGCCTGCTGTCCCGGTTTGGTTTGCCGTCTCGGCTTTGCGGGCGACCTTCGCTTCTGTTGCGGTTTTCGCCGTCGTGGGATTGTCGCGCAGGGCCGCGGTCCCTGAATGGCCGTGCCTCCGTTCGGTCCTCTTCGCGCGAGAACTTTGGCTTGCCTTTGTTCTTATTTGGCTTGCTGTGTCCTGCGGCTTTCTTGCGGTCGCCTGCTGGTCGTTCGCCGTAAAATTCCGCGCGTTTACCTTTTACTTTTTTCGGTTTTGCCGGACCGGGTGATTTGCGCGCCGCCACTGAAGGGCGCTTCTTTGGCGCGAAGCTGGCTTTCTTCTTAACCGTCATCCGGTAGGGGTGATCCTCGATCACCTCCAGCGTTTCACCGACGATGTCCTCAATCGCCCGAATTAAGCGAAACTCGTTTTTGCCACACAGGGTAAAGGCACGACCGCTGGCACCGCCGCGCGCCGTGCGCCCGATACGGTGCACGTAACTTTCAGCTTCAACCGGTACGTCGAAGTTGAACACATGGCTGATGTCTTTCACATCAATGCCGCGTGCGGCAACATCGGTGGCGACCAGAAAATCAAATTGGCTGTTGCGGAAGCCGTTGATAGTGCGCTGGCGCAGCTTTTGTGGCTTGTCGCCGTGGATGGCCTCTGCCTTCAGGCCCAAACTTTCCAGATAGCTGGAAATTTCATCTGCGTCGCGGCGGGTGCGGACAAAAACCACCGATTTGCTCGGCTCTTCACTTTCAATAAGATACTGCAGCAGCTCTTTTTTCTGGTGGCCGGGTACGTGCATAACCCAGTGATCCAGATTGTCGGCTACTGTTGTACTGGTAGAGACATCAACCTGCGCCGGGTCGTTCAACAGCGTTGACTTCAGCTCGCCGATGGCATCACTGAGCGTGGCGGAAAACATGATCGCCTGATGCTCTTTGGTGATTTTCGAATTGATTTTGCGAACGTCATCGACAAACCCGAGATCCAGCATGCGGTCCGCTTCATCCAGTACAAAATATTCAATGTGATCCAAATAAATGTTACCGCGTTTCATATGGTCAAGCAACCGGCCCGGCGTGGAAATCAGGATATCAACACCCCGGCGCAGGATATGAGTTTGCGTGCGGTAAGGGGCACCGCCGTAGATGGTACAACAGCTGGCTTTCATGCCGGTGGAAAGTTCCTTGATCCGGTCAGTGGTTTGCAGCGCTAACTCGCGGGTCGGTGCCAGAATAAGCGCACGCGGCATATGGGCTTCGGCCCGGCCCTCATACATAGCCAGTTTCTCAAGCAGCGGAATCACGAAAGCGGCGGTTTTACCGCTGCCGGTTTGGGCAACACCGATCATGTCGCGGCCAGCCAGAAGGGCCGGTATGGTTTCCCGCTGAATGGGGGTTGCTTCGGTGAAATTGCTGTGTTCAAGCGAGCGCAGCATGGCCTCGCTGAGGCCAAGAGTGGTAAAATCAGACATGTCAAATCCGTGTGTTAAGGGTAAGCCTTTCGGCTCGCCATCATTTCCCCGACATATTTGACGGGACTGGAAACCAGTATTCCTTAACCTTCGGATCGTGTCTGAGCGGCAGATTGCCGGCGGACGGTTCACATGGGGCCTACGCGACATCGCGCGAACACTGGGGTGTTAGAGGCGATTCGCTCGCCGGGGCGCTGTGTGCGCCTTTATTGGGGAAATGTCAACTGGAGGTCGATTTGGGGTGGTTAGCGGCTGCCTGAGCCATCCAGCGCAACTTTGGCGGCACCGACAATGCCGCCGTGGTAATAGCCCTGCTGCAACAATACCGCCAAATGGTCAGCGCCAGCGTCGCGACCGGTTTTTACGTCCAGCGTAAAGCTTGTTGCAGAGCCGTCCCAATCGGGCAGCATATCAGCTAGCCTTACCACATTGGTGTAATGCAGGCTTCGTCCGCTGTTTTCACCGTCACCGATTTCCACGGTTGCGTCGCCCAAGTACCAAACGGTAACGATAGCGATGTCTTCCGGTACGTCTGTTTGCGGAAGGCTTAGAGTGATTTTGTTGCCGTCTGACACCAGAATGGGTTCGACTATCAGGCGGTTCTCAGCGCGGGCCAAATTAACCGCGTCGCGTACATCGCCCTGGTTAGAGCCGACACTTTGGAAACGGCCATCGAAAACCATTTGCGGGGTATAAACGCCGCCGCGGCTAAAGCGTTTGTTATAGGCGGCCTGACGCATGGAATAGTGCGGATGGGCAAAAGTGTCTTCCCAACCGAGTCGGTCCCAATAGTCAACAGCCCAGGACAGGGTTAGAATGCCCGGTCGGTCTCGCAGTGCACGCAGCGCAGCGTCTGCTGGCGGGCAACTGGAACAGCCCTGGCTGGTAAACAGTTCAACGACTGTCAAACGCTCGTCGTCCTGCGCAGCGACAGCAGAGCCGAGAATGGCTAAACCCATCAAAAAACTTGTAGCAAATATCAGTATCTTTTTCATCATGCTCTTAAGGTATGTGAGCTATTCGTCACTTACCAATCACCTGTGTGTGAGGGTTTTGCGCACCCCCGATGGTTAAATATGATTTTGTTAAAGCAAAAGCCGCCGGGCCTGCAAAGGCTTTATCTGCCGCTGTCACACCAATGTGAATTTTTGTACAGCCGCCAACAAAACATTTTACCGGATAAAAAAGGCGACCGATTGGCCATCTTTTTAAAGAACTGAATTGATGCTTGTTTAGGAGGCCAATCGGCGCAGCACATAGTGCAGAATGCCGCCGTTTTTGAAATATTCCACTTCATTTTCGGTATCGATCCGGCACAGAACGGTAATTTCTTTTGATCTTCCGTCCGCATAATGCACGGTAACCGTCACATCCTGACGCGGTGAGATAGTGCCCGCAATGCCGGTCACATCGAAAGTTTCTGTACCCACGAGGCCCAGGCTCTCGCGGCCGTCACCGTCCTTGAACTGTAGCGGCAGAACGCCCATGCCCACAAGGTTTGACCGGTGAATACGCTCAAAGCTTTCAACCAGCACGGCTTTCACACCCAGCAGATTGGTGCCCTTGGCCGCCCAGTCGCGCGAGGAGCCGGTGCCGTATTCCTTGCCGCCGATAACCACAAGCGGTGTCCCCGCTTCCTGGTATTGCATCGAGGCAGCGTAAATACTCATTACTTCTCCCGATGGCTGGTGGGTGGTCCAGCCGCCTTCGGTGCCGGGGGCCATCAGATTGCGCAGACGAATGTTGGCGAAGGTACCGCGCATCATCACTTCATGGTTGCCCCGGCGCGAGCCATAGCTGTTGAAGTCTGCGCGCGCGACGCCGTTGGCCTGTAAGTACTCTCCGGCTGGGCTGTCCGCTTTGATGGCCCCCGCTGGACTGATGTGGTCAGTGGTGATGCTGTGACCCAAAAGCGCCAGTGGCCGCGCGCCGACAATATCGGCGGTGTCCGCCACGTCCGGGCCCATGCCCTTGAAATAGGGTGGATGTTGAATGTAAGTAGACTTGGCATTCCATTGGTAGGTCTGGCCCTCTGAAACAGGAATGGCCTGCCATTCAGCTGTGCCCGTAAATACATCGGAATAGCGCTCGATGAACATTGCGCGGGTTAGAGATGCATTAACTGCAGCATTGACATCTGCGTTGGTTGGCCACAGGTCTTTCAGGTACACATCGTTACCGTCCTTGTCCTGTGCCAGCGGCTCGGTCGTGATGTTGGTGCGCATGGACCCGGCGATCGCATAGGCAACAACCAGTGGCGGTGAGGCCAGATAATTGGCTTTAATGTCCTGGCTGATGCGGCCTTCGAAATTCCGGTTGCCGGACGAGACACTTGTGCAAACCATATCATTTTCATTGATAGCCTTGCTGATTGGGCTGTCCAAGGGGCCAGAGTTGCCAATACAGGTAGTACAGCCATAGCCAACAAGGTTGAAACCGAGCGCATTCAGGTGTTCGGTCAGGCCGGCACGGTCCAGATAGTCGGTTACAACCTGACTGCCGGGTGCCAGCGAGGTCTTCACCCACGGCTTGCGGGTTAGGCCCAGCTCATTGGCTTTTTTGGCAACCAATCCGGCCGCAACCAGAACACTGGGATTGGAGGTGTTGGTGCAGCTGGTGATCGCCGCAATACAAACATCGCCTTGGTTCAGTTTATAATCCGCGCCTTCGACGGAATAACCGGCGTCGTCGCCGCGCTTGCCAAAGCTTTCCAGCACATCATCAAAGGCTGTGTCGGCCACGGCCAGTTCAACCCGGTCTTGCGGGCGTTTGGGACCAGCCAGCGAAGGCTTAACGGTTGAAATGTCCAGCTCAAGCGTGTCGGTGAACAGGGGGTCCGGCGAGCTGGTGTCACGCCACATGCCCTGTTCCTTAGCGTAAGCTTCTACCAGCTTCAGGGTTTTCTCGTCGCGGCCGGTGAACTCCATATAGTCGAGCGTTTGGCGCGAGATCGGGAAAAAACCACAGGTAGCACCGTATTCTGGCCCCATGTTGGCGATGGTGGCCTGGTCAGCCAGCGTCAGCTCATCAAGGCCGCTGCCGAAGAATTCAACGAACTTACCGACCACGCCCTTTTCGCGCAGCATTTGCACCACGGTCAGCACCAGATCGGTCGCGGTGATGCCCTCATTGAGCTTGCCGGTCAGTTTGAAACCAATAACTTCCGGGATCAGCATGGAAACCGGTTGGCCCAGCATGGCTGCCTCGGCTTCGATGCCGCCAACCCCCCAACCAAGAACCGCAAGGCCGTTGATCATGGTGGTGTGGCTGTCGGTGCCAACGCAGGTGTCCGGGTAAGCAACGGTGCGGCCACCCACTTCGGAGGTCCAGACGGTGTTGGCGATAAATTCCAGGTTTACCTGGTGGCAAATTCCAGTTCCGGGCGGTACGGCATTGAAATTATTCAGGCTGTTTTGGCCCCATTTCAGGAACTCATAGCGCTCGGCGTTGCGTTCCATTTCCAGATCAACATTCTGTTTGAAGCTTTGCGCGGTACCAAACTTGTCAACCATTACCGAGTGGTCAATAATCAGGTCGCATTGTGCCAATGGGTTGATCTTCTCCGGGTCGCCGCCCATTTCAGCCATCGCGGCGCGCATGGCAGCCAGATCAACGACAGCAGGAACGCCGGTAAAATCCTGCATCAAAACGCGGGCGGGCCGGTAATCAATCTCATGGGAAATACGCTGTTCTTTTTGCCAGTCGGCTATAGCCTGAATGTCGGCTGTATCAACACTGACGCCGTCTTCATGACGCAACAGATTTTCCAGAAGAACTTTTAACGTGTATGGAAGTCGGGAAACATCGCCGATTTTTTCTTCTGCCGCTTTCAGGCTGTAATAGTCATATTCTTTTCCGTCCACATTCAGCGTACGAAGAGTGTTCAGCGTGTCTTGTCCAACAGTTGTCATAAGATATGGGCATCCATTTTTCAGGGTTTAAATATGCGCTCATGCGTTGGCTTTTGTGCGAGCACTAAAATCGGCTATTCGCTCATGTTATTCAAGCCAAACCATCTTGCAAGCAAGAGTTTGTTGAAATAATATACGCCCGCCCCACGTTACCAATGCTTGGCAGACTTTTCTGCGGCCTGGGTTCCAAGCTTTATCTAACTCTATTTTGTCAGGATGGTCATGAGTTTGTACACAGAATATTTGAATGAGATTGAAACCCGAAAGAATCAGGGATTAAACCCGAAGCCAATCGAGGACGGCGCGCTCGTGGCTGAACTTGTCTCCCAGATCAAAGATCTTGAAAATGAGCATAGAAAACAATCTCTTAAATTTTTCATTTACAACACCTTGCCGGGCACAACCAGCGCTGCCGGTGAAAAAGCCAAGTTTCTAAAAGACATTATTCTTGGTAACGCGAGTGTTGAGGAAATCTCGGCGGACTATAGCTTTGACCTGCTTTCTCATATGAAAGGCGGGCCATCGGTTGAGGTCCTTCTTGATCTGGCGCTCGGTGATGATGCCCCTGTCGCTCGGCAAGCATCGGATGTTCTTAAAACACAGGTTTTCCTCTATGAGGCGGATACTGAACGCCTTTCCACGGCTTATTCAGACGGGAATGCAGTCGCTAAAGATATTCTGGAAAGCTATGCAAGGGCAGACTTTTTCACAAAGCTTCCTGACATTGACGAAGAAATTAAGATTGTAACCTACATCACCGCTGAAGGTGATGTTTCTACTGATCTATTATCTCCGGGAAACCAGGCGCACTCGCGGTCTGACCGAGAGCTGCACGGAAAATGCATGATTTCCGAGGCGGCGCAGGCTGAAATTCAGGATCTTCAAAAGCAGCACCCTGATGCGCGTGTGATGCTGGTTGCGGAAAAAGGCACCATGGGTGTGGGGTCCTCCCGGATGTCCGGCGTGAACAATGTTGCCTTGTGGACTGGTAAGCAAGCCAGCCCCTATGTGCCGTTCGTCAATATTGCCCCTGTTGTTGGTGGCACAAATGGTATTTCCCCGATCTTCCTCACAACAGTTGGCGTTACTGGCGGTATTGGCATTGACCTTAAAAACTGGGTTAAAAAGCTGGACGGCGACGGCCAACCGGTTCTGGACGAAAACGGTGATCCGGTGCTTGAGCAAACATACTCTGTTGAGAACGGTACTGTCCTAATCATCAATACAAAAACCCAGAAGCTTTATAGTGCAGCAGGCGATGAGCTTGTTGATATTTCCTCGGCGCTCACGCCGCAAAAGATCGAGTTTATTAAGGCTGGCGGCTCTTACGCGATTGTTTTTGGTAAGAAGCTTCAAAGCTTTGCGGCCACGACACTGGGCATTGACATGCCTGCCGTTTTTGCTGCGGCCAAAGAAATTTCTCACGAAGGCCAGGGCCTTACAGCCGTCGAAAAAATATTCAACAGAAATGCTGTTGGTGTGACATCTGATGCAGCCCTGCATGCAGGATCAGATGTCCGCGTGACAGTGAATATTGTGGGCTCACAGGACACAACCGGACTGATGACCTCTCAGGAACTGGAAGCGATGGCTGCAACAGTTATTTCACCCACAGTTGACGGTGCTTACCAATCGGGCTGTCACACAGCGTCAGTTTGGGATGTGAAGGCACAGCAAAATATTCCCAAGCTTATGAACTTTATGAACAAGTTTGGTCTTATTACGGCGCGTGACCCAAAAGGTGTTTATCACGCCATGACTGATGTGATTCATAAGGTACTCAATGACATTACAGTTGATGACCGGGCCGTTATTATTGGTGGTGATAGCCACACAAGAATGTCTAAAGGCGTTGCTTTCGGTGCCGATTCCGGAACTGTTGCTCTTGCTCTCGCCACCGGTGAAGCAACAATGCCTATCCCTGAATCCGTTAAAGTGACGTTCAAGGGAAGCATGAAAGACCATATGGATTTCCGCGACGTGGTGCACGCCACGCAGGCACAGATGCTGAAGAAGTTTGGCGATAACGTCTTCCAGGGCCGGGTTATCGAAGTTCATATCGGAACGCTACTCGCTGACCAGGCCTTTACCTTTACCGACTGGACTGCGGAAATGAAGGCAAAAGCTTCCATTTGTATTTCCGAAGACGCAACCCTGATTGAATCGCTCGAGATTGCCAAAGGCAGAATTCAGATCATGATCGACAAGGGCATGGATAATGCGGCGGGAACGCTCCACGGCCTGATCGACATCGCTGATAAGCGAATTGCCGAGATTAAATCCGGTGAAAACCCTGCGCTCTCGCCTGATGCGGATGCCAAGTATTTTGCAGAGTTTGTGGTGGACCTGGACGAAATTGCAGAGCCTATGATTGCCGACCCGGATGTGAATAATGCGGATGTATCCAAGCGCTATACGCACGATACTATCCGCCCTGTTTCCTTTTACGGCGGAGACAAGAAAGTCGATCTGGGTTTTGTTGGTTCCTGTATGGTTCACAAAGGCGATATGAAAATTATTGCCCAAATGCTCAAGAACCTGGAGAAAGAAGGCGAGGTTAAATTTAACGCGCCGCTGGTGGTGGCGCCGCCAACCTACAATATCGTCGACGAGTTGAAGGAAGAGGGCGACTGGGCGGTCTTGCAAAAGTATGCAGGCTTTGAATTTGATGACGACGCGCCAAAAAACAATGCTCGCACCGAGTATGAAAACATCCTGTATCTTGAGCGCCCTGGCTGTAACCTATGTATGGGTAACCAGGAAAAGGCGGCGAAAGGCAATACCGTTATGGCGACGTCTACCCGCCTGTTCCAGGGCAGGGTTGTTGAAGATAGTGACGAGAAGAAAGGCGAGTCTCTTTTGGCCTCAACGCCGGTTGTCGTTCTCTCTACTATTCTTGGTCGCACACCTAATATAGACGAGTATAAAGCTGCTGTGGACGGTATTAACCTTACCAAGTTTGCCCCACCGCTGGGCAAGCCCCCTGTGACCCACCATTAGGATCAGGCTCTGGCAATTCTTTGATTGCCTTGGCAGCTATCCGATAGAGCAGCGTGCCGCGTGCGCGCTGCTTTTTTTGGAATTGCATAATCTTACCCCAATTTTATCACGGTTTTGCCTTAAATCGCCGTCAGGTTAGCCTTCGCAAACAAGAATCAGTGGCTCTAAACCTTTTATTGGGTGCCTGCTGGTAGAATAAACAGCGAAGACGAAGGACGGACCATGACCGAGTATTTTACCATTGAGTTGATCGCCACCTTTATCCTGCCCATCATTGCCACAATAGGCTTGATGCATAGCCGCGCCCGGCTTGACCTCGGTGTTCCAATACAAAAAAATGTTTAGACTGGGCACGAACCATAGTTGCCAGGCTCCACCCAATGTGGCGCATTTCATGCCGAGGGTGTGAATTTTTTGCGTCAATTCTTCCAGCCGATGACCCTTGTGGGTGTTAACCCCGCTATCATCTTCTCCTCAATGGCCAGTTACACTGAGTGAATCCGATGATCCGCAATTCGTATTTCATGTTGAAGCGACATCGTCGCGGCGGCATCCATTGACTCTCTAACTTTCATCGCCAGATAGAGAGCAGAGGTTGGTTTTATGGGTAAAATGATAGCGGTTTGGCTGCGGGGCTTAATGTCATATTTGGGCATTGTAGCTCTTTTCGGCATTTCTAATGCCAATGCGGCGGTTGATCAACATGCTCTCAATCAAAAACTGGATAGAATTCTGGCGGAAGAGGGTTTGACCGGGATCTCTTGGGCAACGGTTGGTGACGACGGATTTATCACGACTGGCGCAACTGGGGTTAGGGATTTTCAAAGACAAATTGCGTTTGATGCGAGCACAAAGGTGCATGTTGGCAGCGTGGCCAAGGCGGTGCTTGCAACCGGAGTTTTGGGACTGGTCAGCGATGGTAAAATTGACTTGAATGCGCCGGTAGCGCGCTATGCGCCAAATATTGCAATCACTAACCGTTGGCGCGCAACATCGCCAGTGACGGTACGGCATCTTATGGATCATACTTCTGGTCTTGACGATGCTCGTTTCTGGCAGCTGTTTAGTGAAAAAGCGACAGCACAAACGCCGTTGACCCGGGCATTTGTCGGCGCGCCAGACCTGTTGGACGTGCGGGTGGAACCGGGCACCCGCTTTTCCTATTCCAATATGGGATACACGTTGCTGGCGGCTATTATCGAATCGGTTACCGGCGAGTCATACGAAGAATATTTAGACAGGCACTTGCTTGAGCCGCTAGGCATGCTTGATAGCACGTTTGGCTTCACTTCACAGACAGGCGCGGGGTTTGACCCAGACCTAGCATGGGGGCACACCGATGGCGGTATACCCTATGCGGCAGCCCCAATTTACCTGCGCCCTGCCGGGCAATTCACTACTACTGGGGCTGACCTCGCGCGCTTTGCACAGTTCCTGATGAGCGACGGCATACTAAACGATGTCTCATTCATAAAGGCCGGGCTAATGCATGCTCGTGGCAAACCGTACGGCACAGATGCTGCTCACGCGGGATTAGTGGCAAGCTACACCCTTGGTCTTGGTCGCCGCGATCGACACGGCGTTATCAGTTATTGTCATTCAGGTAACATCGTAGGCTTTAGCGCTATGCTGTGCATATATCCTGAAGAGGGAAAGGCGTTTACCTATAGTATCAACACTGACAGCGAAGTTGCCAATTATGGGCGGGTAGAAAAAACATTTGTTGAGACAATGGTGCTACCTGCAGCGGTCGCTCCGTCTACAAAATCAATGCCGAATGATGCGAAAAACTGGGCAGGTTATTACACGCCGGTACCGAAGCGGTTTGAGAGCTTTGCCTATCTTGATGAGTTGTTTGGATATGTGAAGCTTGAAGCTGAAGAGGATGCGCTTCTGTTTACGCCGCTGCAGGGGGCTCAACAGGTTTTGAGGCCGACCGGTGGTCATTTATTCTCATCTAACACGCGGGATACAAACTCCCACGTTCTTATACGGCAAGAAGGTGAAAGCCCGGTGATCAGCACGGGATTTCAGAGCTATCAAAAAATTGGAGGTGCCAAACTGTCATTGTTGTGGGCGAGTTTGATCGCGGGGCTTGCCGGATTGGTGTGGGTTTTGGTTTTCGGGTTTTTTCTGCTGATAAGCGGAACATCTTCTCTGCGCGGACACATTATGTTTGTCCCATTCCTTTCTGTCTTGTTTATCACTGCCCCCGTACCCCTGTTCTTCACTCAATCGTTTATGGCGCTCGGCGATAAAACACCTGCAAGCCTTGGCCTTGCGCTGGCAACGTTTTTGTTGCCTGTTGCTATGTTCGTAGGTTTGGTAAGCGCCATTAAGAAGATACGCATAGAGAGGTTCGCTGCCTGTCACGGTGCGGCAACTCTGTTGGTATTGCAGTGGTGCGCGGTGCTTGCCTTTTGGGGCATGTTGCCGTTTCGCCTGTGGGCCTAATCTATTGCCTGACGCTTATTCCCGCGGCGCGGTGCATTTCATACTCAGTGCGTGAATTTCTTCCTTCAACTCCTCGCGTAAGGCAGCATTAACAAGCCGCTGTCGCGCGACCCGGTTTTTGCCCTCAAAAGCGCTCGACGTAACATTGACATGAAAATGGCTCTCGCGGTCACCGCCCGGATTGCCCGCGTGTCCGGCGTGGCTGGCGCTGTCGTCGATCACTTCCAGATGGGTCGGTGCGAGTGCGTCGGTTAGTTTTTTTTCAATCAGTTGGCTGACTTTGCCCATTTTTGCCTTACTTTCTCTTGAGTGTCGGCGCATAACAGACGATATATGCGGCCATCTGCCGCGGATCGTTTTATTGTCGGCACAAATAGAATGGGGTTCTTGGGCGTAAAAGCAAGACCCGAGTAGAAGATATTCTGAGTATAAGATGTATAGACAAGAGGAATTGTCATGACCGCAGCAGCGGCCGGAAATTTACCGAACATTGAACTGCCCGAAAATACGGTTTCGGTTCGCGAAGCCTTTGGCATTGATAGCGACATGCAGGTTCCCGCCTTTGCGGAGCGCACCGAGCATGTGCCTGATATCGATAACGCCTATGTGTTTGACCATGACACTACATTGGCAATTTTGGCGGGCTTCGCCCACAACCGGCGGGTGATGATCCAGGGTTATCACGGCACTGGAAAGTCCACCCATATCGAACAGGTTGCAGCACGGCTGAACTGGCCAACAGTCAGGGTTAATCTGGACAGCCACATCAGCCGCATTGATTTGGTGGGCAAGGACGCCATTGTGCTCAAGGACGGCAAGCAGGTAACCCAGTTTCAGGAAGGCTTGTTGCCGTGGGCGTTGCAGTCCCCCACCGCAATTGTGTTTGACGAGTATGATGCAGGCAGGCCTGATGTGATGTTTGTGATCCAGCGGGTGCTGGAGGTGGAAGGCAAGCTGACCTTGCTTGACCAGAACCGGGTTATTCGCCCGCACCCTGCTTTCCGTATTTTTGCCACCGCAAACACGGTTGGTTTGGGTGATACCACCGGGCTTTACCACGGCACTCAGCAAATTAACCAGGGCCAGATGGACCGCTGGAACGTGGTCGCCACGCTTAATTATCTGTCGCACGACGTGGAAACAGAAATTGTGCTGGCCAAAGAGCCCGGCTACCAAAATGACGAAGGCCAGAAAGTAATTTTAGCCATGGTCCGGGTCGCTGACCTTACCCGCACCGGTTTTATGGCGGGCGACATTTCAACAGTGATGAGCCCGCGCACTGTCCTGACCTGGGCGCAAAACGCGCGCATATTTGGTGACGTCAGTTTTGGGTTTAAAACCAGCTTCCTCAATAAGTGTGACGAAGCTGAACGCACCATTGTTGCCGAATATTATCAACGATGTTTCGGCAGTGAGCTTGCCGATTCGGCAGCCAACCTGGTGGTTGGGACCTAAACAAAGGGCTGAACGTGGCCGACGGCGGACAAAAACCAAAGGATATTTTCGAGCAGGCACTGGCCGCCGCTACGCGCGCAGTGGCAGGCGAGCCAGAGTTGGAAATTTCCTATACCGCTGACCACCCCACACTTGTGGGTGATGAGGCGCGATTGCTGCATCTGCCGCACCGGGTTACAGCCCGTGACGTGGCCGAGGCACGCGGCATCGCGGATGCGTTGGCGCTCAAAAAGCGCCATCATAA
>JAJFIT010000181.1 GCA_021774775.1 Alphaproteobacteria bacterium
TGCTGGAAGCTGATTTGCGCAGGCCGGTTGTGCATGCGCGTCTTAATATTACCGGCGAGCAAACTAACCTGGTGTCTGTGCTTGAGCAAACCGGGCCGACCACACAGCAACTGTACCGCGATGAAGCATCCAACCTTCATATTCTGGGCGGCAAGGGGCATCCTGACCCGCAAAAGCTGTTTTCAAGCGAAAAATTTGCCGGACTGATATCCTGGGCACGCGACAATTATGATTTGGTCGTGCTGGATACGCCGCCAATTATGGCGGTTTCAGATTCGATCGTATTGTCTCATCTTGTTGACGCAGTTTTATATGTTGTTCAATGGGAAACCACGCCCAAGAAATCTGTCGAAAGCGGTATCAGTCAGTTGCGTGAAGCCGGTGCCACGATTGCAGGAACGGTGATCACCCAGGTTAATATCAAGCGCCACCAGTCCTATGGCTACGGTGATCAGGGATATTATTACGGCACCAAGAGCGGCTACTATAGCAATTAGACATATAGGTGTGGGCATCTCAGGTAGTCTCTCACCCTGAATAGTAAACTGCTAGCGGCAGGCGGCAGCCGAACAAATCAGCTATGTTTGGTAAGAAAATGGCGGAGTCGGACGGATTCGAACCCTCGAGGGCGTTGCCGCCCAACACGCTTTCCAGGCGTGCGCCTTAAACCACTCGGCCACGACTCCATTTTTGCACTTGCCTGCCTGGCGTTCAAAAGGTGCCAAACATTATTCCGATGCGGCCCGCACTATAGCCATGTTGGGTGCTGAGGCAAGTATTATTCAAGAATTACCCGACAGAGGTGGCTAGGCTGTCCGGGCATAAAGGTGGGCATTAAAAAAGGGACCCGAGGGTCCCTCTTTAAGCCATAATGTTCGGTCGTCTTTCTAGGCCCGGATGGTTTTCAGAAAATCAACCACCTGGCCGCGTAGATCGTCTGATTGCTGGGTCAGCGTCTGGGCGGCCGTCAACACCTCCGCAGCGGCCTGACCAGTGGATGTTGCGCCCTGGTTCACTGTATGGATATTGGATGTCACTTCCTCAGTGCCGGTGGAAACCTCCGATACATTGCGGGCGATTTCCTGGGTAGAGGCATCCTGTTCCTCAACCGCTGAGGCGATAGATACCGATGTGGCTTCAATGTCACCAATGATGCCCTTGATCTCGTCCATGGCGTTTACCGCAAGGTTTGTCGCATTTTGCATGCCCGACACCTGATCACTTATTTCCTGGGTTGCCTTGGCGGTTTGGTTGGCCAGTGATTTAACTTCGCTGGCGACAACAGCAAAACCTCTGCCGGCATCACCGGCGCGAGCCGCTTCAATGGTTGCATTAAGCGCAAGAAGGTTGGTTTGCTCGGCGATTTCGTTAATCAGTTTTACCACTTCGCCAATTTTTTCAGCGGCTTCCACCAACTGGGCCACATCGTTGCTGGCGTTGTCGGTTCTGGTCACTGCGTCTCGCGCTGCTGCGCTGGACTGATTGGTCTGGCCGGTTATCTCCCGGACCGAACTTGACAGCTCCTCGGCTGCACTGGCCACCATTTGGGCATTGGAGCTTGCTTGCTGCGCGGCACTGGCAACCACTTCAGATTGCTGCGACGTGTCAGCTGCGGTTTCGGACATCCCGCTTGCAGCTTGTTCCATTCCGTTCGCTGAGGTTGAAACACCTTCCACCAATGCCATAACAGACTGTTCAAATTTGTCTGCCAGGTCCAGCATCGACTGACGGCGTTCTGCCCGGCCTTTTTCAGTTCGAATTTCTTCTTGCGCGCGTCGCTCCTCGCGCTCTTGGCGGGTACGTTCTTCTTCTTCTTCCTTGCGAGCGCGTTCGCGCTCTTCATTTTCGCGTTGCTCAGTCTCCAGCTCTTTTCGTTCAACGGCGTTATCTTTAAAAACCTGCACTGATTTTGCCATGTCGCCAACTTCGTCGTTGCTGTCAGCGCTTGGAATATCAACATCAAGGTTGCCGTCCGCCAGTACCATCATGGTGGCAGACAGGGCATTAACCGGGCGCACGACCCGAACCATTACGACCCATAAAGCCAATCCTCCAACGATGAAGGAAATGGCTATAAGCACACTGGCTGTCACCACGCTGGCGTTTGCGCTGTCAACAGCCGAATCGTTGAGGCTTTTGGCTAAATTATCTGCATAGCTGCTCATCAGAAATACTGGCTTTGTGGCCTCCTGCGCCAACGCCACCCATTCTTCCGCGGTCAAGTCGTAGGTTACATTGTCTTCTTCGTCTTCCTCAGCGGTCGCAGAGGCATCGTATAATTCGAAACGGCTGCCCCCAAAATCGTCGATGAAAGTGGTTTCAATTGCCTGAATTTGATTTGCAATCTGGTCGGTTGCAGTAGCGGATTTTGCAAAAGTTACGATCTGGCCCCAAGCGCCCTCGCTGATGCCGCTATATTTAATACCAGTGCTTTGTTCATTAGCACCAATAAAGGACCTGCCTGCCACATTGTCAGATAGGGACGCTGCTTCGCGGGCGGCATATTCAGACATGACCCACAGTTGGTTTTTCAGCCGGTTGACTGTACCAATACGGTCGTCCCCAAAATCATAATTGCTTTCGATATCTATTCTCAGTGCAGCTGCAATTTCGATAAGGGCATCCATGGACTTGGCCGCATCGCGGCCGCGCGCCTGGTCATTCTCCTTACCAAATGATTCCAGATCGGCATCGGTTAAATCGTGTTGAGCCTCATATTTTTGGTGGGCCTCCGCGACCTGTCTCTGAATCTCTTTAAGTTCGCCGACAGCTGCTTTGTAGCGTGATCCGTTCTGGTCGCCGTCGAACGGCGGTAGCTGACCCAGGTCATATTGAATGTTATTGTATGCATCCTCGACAACAGACCTATTCATATTGATACGTGTTGTGAAAAAACTGGGAACGTTGCCTTCAAAGCCATAGGCAGCGTAACTAAAAAGTCGTTCGTCAGCGAGTGCCAGTTTTAGCTGAACAATATTGTCAATCGTCCCGTTTAAGACTTGCGCGCGGGTCGCAATATCTTTGGCGCCCAAGGCTCGTGACATTTGCGCGACATTCAATCCAATAACAACAATCATTAATAATGCAGTAACCGCCAGCAGCAGGTTTCTGATGCTGAACAAGCGCTGGCCAGCGCCCCCAATCTTCGCAGCCATTGTAGTTTTTCCTCTCCGAACTTAGAACTGTTTTGACCAAATTTAGCGATAGTCAGAGCGATTCATCGCATACGGGGGTTAACGAATCTTAAAAAAGAAGAATCTTATTTTTGTCATATTTGGTTGCACGATGCTTTTATCAGGTCACGATTTACAACTGAAAATTACTTTTTCCATATTTAGTGCGGCGGCGGGCAGGATTAAAAAAACAGATGCCAAAATGCTCAACATATTGATGTATTTATGTTTTATTGTGTTATAAGCTTGGTGGCTGATGGGCAATACAGCCCATACCCTGAAGGTTAGCCTGTTGATGCCCAAGCGATGCCCCGACCATTACGATGCCATAATAATTGGGGCAGGTGCCGCCGGATTGATGTGTGCGATCACCGCTGGCGGGCGCGGTAAAAAGGTTTTGTTGCTTGAGCGCAACAAAAAGCCCGGCGCAAAAATTCTTATTTCCGGCGGCGGACGTTGCAACTTCACCAACCAGGACGTGGACCCGGCGGCCTACATCAGCGAGAACCCCCATTTTGCCAAGTCGGCCTTGAGCCGTTACACGCCGTGGGATTTTATGGGTTTGCTCGCCGACGGCGGCCTGTCCTGGCATGAGAAGACCCTTGGCCAGCTATTTTGTGATCAGGGTGCGAAGGCTGTGTTGAAAGTTCTGCTCGATGAATGCACCACCGCCGGTGTAACCTTGCGGCTGGGGATGGATATCACGGAAATATCTCGCTTGGACGGAAAATATACGCTGGGTGGTTCGCTCGAAGCTACGGCGGATAATCTGGTGATTGCCTCCGGTGGCCTGTCTATCCCTCAAATGGGGGCTACTGACTTTGGCTACAGGGTTGCCCGTCAGTTCGGATTGAAAATTATCGAGCCACGACCGGCTTTGGTGCCTTTGGTATTTGATAGCGGGACCGTTGAGCAAATGAAAGCATTGGCAGGCGTATCCGCAGATAGCAGGGTTTCGGTTGTTGGCAATAAGACGGCACCGCCCTTTCGCGAGAACCTGTTGTTCACTCACCGCGGCCTCAGCGGTCCGGCCATATTGCAGATATCGTCCTATTGGCACAGCGGCGGTGCTGTATCCATCGACATTCTGCCCGACGAACCCAGCGCAGTTGCATGGTTGAGACAGCAACGAACCGACAGCGCGAAGGCCTCTGTTGTGTCAGTTTTGTCCAAAAGATTACCCGCGCGGCTGGCGGAGCAGGTTGCAACGGGTTGGCCGGGCAATATGGCGTCATTGTCAAATGCAGCGATCGATGGCCTAGCAACCAGACTGTCCAGCTGGACACTGGTGCCAACGGGAACCGAAGGTTTCAAGAAAGCTGAGGTAACCCGCGGCGGTGTTTCAACCGCGGAACTGTCGTCCAAAACCATGGAAGCAAAAAAAGCACAAGGCCTTTATTTCATCGGGGAATGCGTTGACGTTACCGGTTGGTTGGGTGGATATAATTTTCAGTGGGCCTGGGCCAGCGGGCATGCCGCTGGCATAGCTGTCTGATGTGCAGCGGGAATAAAGCCTGAAAACGAGAGCATATTTTAAACAAAATAGGCTGCTTGGGAAACAAAAAATTGATTGGCCGGGTTACCGCGTTGGCGAAAGGTGCCTTTTATAGTGCCGATGGGTTCGCGGCGGACACAACGAAAATCTGGTTCCAATTGGCAACCAAATTCTAGTCAGTGCGGCATAGGTGCTGGCTGGTTAACAGTCCCTAGTCTGCAAGCGGATCACCGGAAACCTTCACAGGTTTTTCTGACGTTTGTCCGCCAGCACCTTCAGCGAATTTCTTTAATTCCAAATCGGGACCGGCAAGAATTAACAAGCCTAACTGTTCCGAGCCGGACCATTTAACCTCGACAGCAAATTCGCCCAATTCTTCTATCTCCAGCAAAAGCCGCTCGCCCATGCCAATCACTGCATTGGTAGAGATAAGCGTGCCTGCGAGCGATATGTCGCGAACTTCACAGTTAAACACCCGGTCATCGTCGGTGGTTAACTTGCCTGTCCATAAAACTGGTAATCTGTCATCGCCGCGCTTGTTTTTGTCCATTTTGGCTCGCCTTTGTTGCTTTTGCCGCCCTCATCAAAGGGTAACGGAATTTACTCTTGTGTCCAATAGGGGAATAATGGCATCTGGGCGTCAAGAAAAGGTAAATGCCACCCAGGAGCCACCCAGGAGCCAATCGGGCACCGGTCGGGGGCGCTAGCCGGATGAAAGTTGAGGGAGAGATTTTTTGATGAAGTTGACAGATCGTATCCGATCGCTTTTTTTCAATCTGATTTTCTATCCTTTCACTCTGGTTTTTTGTGGTTTGGTGGTGGCACCGCTTTGTTTTGCTCGAACCGACGGCCCGGTTCGGCGCGGCATACATTGGTATTGTACCGGGTCATTGTGGGTCGTGCGGCTATGCTCAGGTGTTCGATATGAGCATCGGTTCGGCGATACACTGCCCAAAAACGGCGCATTGATTATTGCGGCGGCACACCAAAGCAACATGGACCCAATGCTGACATATCTGCTGCGCAGCGATGTCACGGCGCTGGCGAAAAAAGAACTGTTCAATGTGCCGTTCATTGGCTCGATCCTGAAAAAAGCACGAATCATCAAAATAGACCGACAGGCCAAAACCGCCCATCGCGGCATGCGCGATGTGGCCGATCATGTCCACGAAAGCGGTCGCCCGCTTATTGTCTATCCACAAGCAACGCGGGTTGCCATCGGTGCCAGTAAACCGTTGAAAAGTGGGGCTTACTATCTGTATAGAGATGCGGGCCTGACGGTATATCCGGTTGCCACCAATACTGGTCTGTTCTGGACCCGGGGCTTTTGGCACCGGGCCGGAACAGCGGTGTTTCAGGTTGGTGATGCCTTTCCGCCGGGCCTGTCGAAAGAGGCTTTCATGAAGCGGCTGCACATGGAAGTTGTTGTTAAAAGCAACGACCTTGTCCGCGAGGCGGGCTACGGTGATTTGCTGCCCGAAAATGCCGATCTTCTCAGGAAATGAGCTTTTGACATAGGTTTTCAGGTTAGTTTTCTCCCGAAATCGTGAAGAAAATCTCATGTTAACAGACCTTGTAGTTCGTTAAACCAAACCTAAACTGTAGAATGCAGCAGGGAGAGCGTGCATGGCGAAACTTACAGAAACTCCATCCAGTCTTGATTATGTGGCCGAAGCGCTGCGTAAACATTACCGGAAATATGATGGACTATCGGGCTTGTCGCTCGGCAAAGTTGGCAGTTTGCTGCGTCAAACTGTGGCTGTGTTGTTCCCTCATCATGCTTTGGCCGAGGGCGGTGAAGGCAGCCTGGAAGACCGGCTTGCTGATCTGGAGCGGGACTTCCACGCCTTGGTTGAACCGCTGTGCGAAGGCAAGGATGTTGGCTGCACCAAGCTGCTGGTGAAGGGCTTTATGTCTGACTTGCCGAAGATTGCGGATTTTTGCCACGGTGATGCGGCAACCCTGATGGAAGGTGACCCCGCGGCCGAATCCATTGAAGAAGTTATTTTATGTTATCCGGGCTTTTTCGCTGTGGTTGCCTACCGCATTGCGCATACGCTGCACCAGCGCGATGTGCCGTTGCTGCCTCGGATGATCTGCGAATATGCGCACCAGAAAACCGGTATTGATATTCACCCGGGTGCTACCATTGGCAGGGCCTTGTTCATTGACCACGGCACCGGCGTGGTGATCGGTGAGACAGCTCTTATTGGCAACAATGTCAAAATTTACCAGGGCGTAACCCTTGGCGCGCTCAGGGTTGACCGCGAGCATCGCAGCAAAAAACGCCACCCGACCATCGAAGATAATGTGGTGATCTATTCGGGCGCGACCATATTGGGCGGCGATACAATCGTTGGGCGCAACTCGGTTGTCGGCGGCAATGTGTGGGTCACCCGCTCGATCCCCGCATGGTCCAGGGTGATGTTCAAACCAGCCGACACTGATGAAATTATTCCCATTCAGGCCCGCCAGAAGGCTGGCTTGAAAGGATAGGGTGCAAGCTGTTATGCTATGCGCAACCGGTAAAACCCTTTAAGCAGGGCACTTCAAGCAGGCCCATTAAGCAGGAAAGAATAAAGACATGAAAGCATCGTCTATTCTGGCAACCATTGGTGATACCCCGCATGTGCGCCTGGGCCGTTTGTTTCCCGGCCACGACGTTTGGTTAAAGCAGGAACGCGTGAACCCCGGCGGATCGATCAAGGACCGAATTGCTTTGGCGATGATTGAAGCCGCAGAGGCTGACGGTTCGCTCGGCGACGGCGGCACTATCATTGAACCCACGTCGGGCAACACCGGTATTGGCCTTGCCATGGTGGCTGCGGTTAAGGGCTACCGTCTCATTCTCGTTATGCCTGAAAGCATGTCGATTGAGCGCCGCCGTATCATGTTGGCCTTCGGTGCTGAATTTGTGCTGACACCCAAGGAACTGGGCATGAAGGGTGCGTTGGCCAAAGCCAATGAACTGGTTGAAGAAACTGCCAATGCGTGGATGCCGGCCCAGTTTGACAATCCGGCGAATGTGGCGGTTCACCGCGATATTACGGCTCAGGAAATACTTGCTGATTTCAAGGACGGCCTGGATTGTATGATCACTGGTGTGGGTACCGGCGGTCATATTACCGGCTGCGCGGAAGTGCTTAAACAAGCATGGCCGGACTTTGAAGTTTATGCGGTTGAGCCCAATCTGTCGCCAGTTCTGTCGGGCGGCGACCCGGGCCCGCACCCCATTCAGGGCATCGGCGCCGGTTTTGTGCCGGGTGTGATGGATGTTTCGTTGCTGAACGGTGTCATTCAGGTAGACCCGGCTGACGCCAAGGAAATGGCGCGCCGCGCCGCGCGCGAAGAAGGCATGTTGATCGGAATATCATCGGGAGCGACTTTGGCGGCTATCGCGCAGCATCTGGACGGCAAGCCCGCAGGTGCCCGTGTGATTGGCTTTTGTTATGATACCGGCGAGCGGTATTTGTCTGTGCCAGACTTCCTGCCAGACTAGGGTCTGCCCTTACATGGCGGTCAGCGGAGTCTTGGTTGTTTTTTGCTATTCTTCGTCTTCGTCCACATCGGATTGGACCGAACCGGTTTCCAGCCGCACTATCATCGCTACATGGTCGCCGCGTATGGCCAGTTCTTTATAGCAGCCACGCGGCAGGGGAATGCCGTGGTCGATACAGTGATTTAACACCGCAGGCCCCAGTTCACCGCCTTCAACAACGATCGGTTCAGACCCGTCAGTCATTTCAATCGTGGCGGCAACCTCGCCTTCGTCGTTGACCTTGGCAGAGATGGCGCGCATTGGTAGATCGGCTGCCATGCCGCGACTTTCAAGGATTGGACGCAGGGCGATAAACAACTCGTCGTCTGAGAAAATGATGCTGCGGGATTCTAAAATCATAATTTGACCAATACTCATTGCTAGGCTGTAGGACCAATCTAGGCAGAAATGCTGGAAAATAAAAGAAATTTTCTATGCTTCGGTTGCGACGGTTTTCTGCGCAGCTGTTCGCTGTTGCCAGGCTCTGATCACAGCATTTGCAACTGTCGCCAGTGGTATGGCAAAAAATACACCCCACAGGCCCCATAGCCCGCCAAAAACCAAAATGGCCAGAATAATTGCATTGGGGTGAAGCTTTACCACCTCAGAAAACAGCAGCGGTGCCAAGAGGTTGCCGTCCAGCGCCTGAATAATCAGATAGGCAACCACCGCCCCCAGCGTTTCGCCGGTTGCACCCCAATGGAAATAGGCAACAAGTGCCACTGGCAGGGTGACTACAGCTGCTCCGAAATAGGGGATAACGACGCTCAATCCGGTGGCGACGGCCAACAACGTTGCATAGGGAATATTGATCGCCTGATAAACGATGAAAGACACCATTCCAACGATCAATATCTCATAAACCTTGCCGCGGGCATAATCGCCGGCTCGCTCTACCACTTCGCGGCCAACCTGATCCAGAAGGCTGCGGTCCTGGGGCAGAAACCCGGCGATCCAATCGAGAATTTGGCGCTTGTCTTTCAGGAAGAAAAAGACCATCACCGGGACCAGAACCGTATAAACGGCAGTGGTTATCGCGCTCGAGACTCCGGCGGAAAAATATTGCAATATCTGCGGGCCAATATTGGCAACTTCATTGCCCAGGCTGGCAAACCATGTTCGAACCTGCTCTTCCGATATCAAATCAGGAAACTGGTCCTGCATGGCCAGCAACGCCTTTTGCACGCTGCCAACCATTGCGGGTGTGTCATTGATAAACTGAATAATTTGCCCCACCAGTGGCGGGATAACAGCCAACAGAACAATCAGTGACACCAGGATAAAGCCAATAAAAACTGACAGGAATGCGATCATAGGCCTGGCACCTTTTCGCTTCAACCAGTCGATAGGGCCATCCAGCAAGAAAGCGATAACCAGTGCACCGATGGCGGGGGCGACCATGTTGCCGAAAATCGACACCAAAATAATCAAGCCCAGCAGAACAGCAATCAGCAAAACCACCTGCGCATCGGAGAAAGTGCGCTTGAACCAATCACTGACCATATTCATGGCGAAACTCCCAAGGTGAACCTCCAAGGTGGCCGGTGTGGCCGAAATCGTCGAAATTAAAGGTTGCAGAATCCTGCAAACCGCACAGGCCACGTGCCTGGATGTAGCTTAACACGGTGTACCCACGATAAAATACCGGAAAATCAGGCAATTTAGTGAAATGAATTTCCAAAGCCGTCAACCAGCAGAGTGACTAGCCAGTCGAGACGCCACCATCGACGATGAAATTAGCGCCGGTAACAGAAAGCGCTTCGTCGCTGGCCAAGTATAACACTGTTTTGGCAACTTCGGCTGGGTCAGCTGGTCCTGACGGGGGAATGCCGCCGGCGAATTTTTCCATGTCATCGCCGATGTCTTCCAGCGCGCGCTCAAACATGGGGGTTTGCATGGGGCCGGGTGATACCACATTGATGCGCAGGCCCTGCGCTACATAATCCAGCGCTGCGCTTTTGCTCAAACCCAGCACTGCATGTTTGCTCATGCCGTAGGGGGCCATCCAGGCTGCGCCCGAACGTGACAGGATTGAGGCGATATTCACGATTGAGCCACTTCCTGCCGCCAGCATAGGCGGTATCTGGTGGCGCATGGCGTGCCATACGCCCATCACATTGGTCTTGAGAATATCGTCGATGACGTCCAGCGAATGGTCGGCAAAGCGTGCAGCGTTGTGGCTGATACCAGCGTTGTTTACTGCAGCATGCAATATGGCACCGTCCGCGGTAGCCTGCTGCACAAGCTGTTTCATTGCGTCGTCGTCGCGCACATCTGCATGCAGGTATGTCGCGGTGCCGCCTGCTGCGCCTACCTCGTCTTCAACCCGCTTGCCCTCGCTGTCGAGCAGGCCGCAGAAAAACGCGTGCGCGCCCTCCCCGGCGAAAGCTTTTACGATGGCTTCGCCGAGACCCGACGTGCCGCCGGTGACAATGATATTTTTGCCTGTAAAGCGCATTGAAGTTCCTTCTGCCAGCCGGTGGCTAACGTGTTCATTAGCGGATGGCTAGCGCCGGGCCGCGCAGATGGCAAGTTTAAACTGAAATGCAAGGGTATTGAAAAGCTGTCAGAAGGCGGCTCGCCTAACCGTGATGGGCGTGGCTGTGTTTCGCCATTGAGGCAGGCACAAGCTTACCAAAAAAGCTGCGCGCACCCGTATGGGTAAGAACAACTGCCAGAATAGCCATCCATAAAACATAAAGTGCATTAATGCTGGCCGGTATTGGCAACACCTGCGGCCACAACATGGCAAACAGGGCCGATCCAATCCATAACACGAGCGTCCACGGCATGACTTGCTGCACGCGGCTGTAGGCATTTGCCCAGGAGGCGTTCATTTTGCCGTAAACACCAAACGCTGCCAGCGCCAACAGGGCTATGGGGGCCACCAGGCTGCCGGTTAGGGCCATCAGATCGATAAGATGCTGCAGACTGTGCGCATGCACCGACGTGTCTGCCATAACCGGACCGTGATCGTAGTAATGCGAGCCAATCAACGCCAGCACAAACACTATACCGCAGCCCGTACCGATCCGGTGTGACGGTGCGGAGACCTCATTTGGCGCGTGTTCATGATCACCGACTGGATGCATAATAACATGCAATAGGGACCCGGCTGCGAAGGCCTGCCAATATCCGGCAAGTGGGAAATTATACCATTCGCCAGCAAACAGAACCATAAAATATGCCACCAGCGTCATCGCGCCCATGGCCGCCAAAACGGCAAGTCCGCCAACGGTTGTCAGGATAGGACGCAAAAGCCACCAAACGGCGATGGCCACACCGACTCGGTGCAATAATATGCCGGTTGCGACAAACGAGCCGTGTACACTGTCACGAGCCCATGCCAGAATTGCGCCGTCGCTGGCAGCATGAATAATCAACGCCAGCGTGGCAACCAGCATAACAATCCGGTGGGTGATTTCTTCAGTTTTATGGAACAGAAACTCGGACGCCCACGGCAGTATAAAACCCATGAATGCTATACCAAGCGCCAACAGGCCGCCGTGCTGCAGCGCCTCGGGCAGTAACGTCAGGATAATCAAACCCAGAACCGTAATCAGCACAAAACCATCGATCCCGCCTTTTAAGGCAGGCATACGCTGAACCACCCGCGCCAACAAAGGCGCAGCCAGCAATACCAGGGCCGACAAAATGACAATGATCGTCACGGTTCAAAATCCAACTATGCGGCGCAGGTCCTTAAGTTCCCGCGCCAGTTTCAAGCCTGAAACTGAGCATCGCTCAGACAGGTTATAATATCACAATATGCGGGGATAAGGTAAAAATACAAGAGCCACAAGCTTAATATCGTCGAAATACGTCGAAATGCTCCGAAAACGCAACGAATCAGGCCTTTTTAGCGATAAAGCGGGTGGTTTTAGCCAATATACGTGCCCACAATGGTCTCGGGTGGGTGCCCAAGTCCCAGTTTAAAGCGAGCAATAGCGGCTTGCGGGCCGGTGTCCACGCCGCCCAAATCCAGCCATTTTATGCCCTGTTCTTTCAAGGCGAGCATGCCGTCATACAGTACACGGTTCTGCGCGTTCAGGGCGCGTCCGCGCTCGCCGACCCAGCCAATATGATATGTGGCGCTTGTACCGTGCAGCAAAAATAACGCTCCGGCGATTTGCGTGCCTTTTTCGTGGGCGGTGACCGAGATAACCGGCAATGCATTGTCGGTTTTAGGGTTGGCCTTAGCTACCTGCGCGCCCTGGTATGCGGGTACAAGCCCCAACGGCACGGCGCTGTAGCCGCGGTTGCTACGCTGTTCCGCTTCTCGTTCCAGCAACCAATTATAATGTTTTGCCTTGGCCCCGCCGACGGCAATTGTGAAACTGCCTTGTTCGGCTTTTTTCAATTGGTTGCGCCAGTTGGCAGCAAATGTACTGCGCAGCTCCGTTTCACTTAAAGAAAGATCAACCCAGATGGTGCTGGTTCCCGTCATTATGCGGGTGTAACCAGCCCGTTTCATCAGGCACCTGTTTTCTTGAGTGTCCGGCATATCGGGCATCAGTTGAAGGAATTGTCGCCTCCAGGGCGAAAAGTATTTTTTCACACGATGTAATGCGTTGACCTTGTCGTCGTCAGTTGTCTCAGCCGCAAAAGACGGCCCGCGAAACCCGGCGGTTAAAGTAAACACACCGAAAAATTTTCTTTTCAGCAGATGACAAGTCAACACCAACTGGTCGCCCTTATGCACTTGGGCTGTCAGGGCATTGCTGCCAAAAGCCTGAAGCGCCATGATATAACGGGCGTGCTGCTGTAGCGGCGTGTGTGCGGCTGGATTGGCCGGATCAGCCGATGGGGTGACCCTACCGGGGGCAAAAGGAGCAATTGTTACGTGAAATGGCTTGTCCGGCACCGAATTTTAGCTCCTGAAACTTGCGGGTTTCTCAAGGATTGCGCAGGGGCCATTTAATTGTTCGGTCCTTGCGCGCGCGGGTAAGCATGCTAGCATGACCCCATGGCAATAGGACGCAGCAAACTGGAGACTGTCAAGGGGTTCCGACTGGCACCGCCGCGCCTGACGCTGGGTGCGCTGTGGGCAGCAACAAAATATTTATTGCTGCCCCTGATGGTTGTGCTGGGTGCCATAGACACCGCGCTTTATTTCTATTTCAAAGAAGTGCTCGGCCAGTGCTACGGCATTTTTTGTTATTTTTAATCACTCTTCGAACGAGATCAGCTCGACAACAAAAACAAGCGTTGCATAGGGCGGAATGCCCCCGCCTGAACCGCGTTCGCCGTATCCCAGATCGTAAGGGATATAAAATTCATACTTGGAGCCAACAGGCATCAGTTGCAGGCCTTCGGTCCAGCCTTTGATAACCTGACGCAGTCCAAATGTTGCAGGCTCGCCGCGCCGGTAACTGCTGTCAAACTCTTCGCCGTTGGTCAGTTTGCCGGAATAATGAACCGTTACTGTTGCTGTCTCTGGTGGCATTGCGCCGTCACTGGCTTCCAGAACCCGGTACTGCAAACCGGATTCGGTGGTTTGCACGCCGTCTTTGGGTTTGTGTTGCTCCAGAAACGCAAGTTGCTCGTCGCGGAAAGCCGCGGCACTGGCTTCGGCCTCGGCGCGCTGTTGTTGCTGTTTTTCCTCCGCTTGCTGGGCTGTCATCACGTCGAT
>JAJFIT010000182.1 GCA_021774775.1 Alphaproteobacteria bacterium
TTGACCCTAAGTCGCACCCAGCATGGACTGGCGGCACTCGCCAGGTTCTTGAAGGTGGCCGTGTGGCACGCTTTAACAAGCGTTTTGGTGGTTTGAAGCTTAACAAGTAAGCCTCTGACACTATTTGATTATTTGGAAAAGGCGCTGATTTTCGGCGTCTTTTTCTTTGCCTGCTCTTGCAAGATTTCTTTATCATTCCTACATAAGATTTGTTCGGTTGCCGCTTGAGCGGGGCTGACGAATTTACCGGCCGGGCCATTGTGGCGGGCCATACAATCTAGTTGCTTCTGTAGGAGAGCTTGACATGAGAACTTTCGATTTATCCCCTTTAATGCGTAGCACTGTTGGTTTCGATCATCTGAACCGATTGCTTGATTCGGCGCTTACCAGCGACGGCGCAGCGGCGTATCCGCCGTACAATATTGAAAAATTATCCGAAGACGACTACCGCATCACCATGGCGGTGGCAGGCTTCGCCCCTGACGAGCTGACCATTACCGTGCAGGAAGGTACGCTTGTGCTGGCCGGTAAGGCAGTCGAAGAAGAAGCCGAGCGAAGCTTTTTGCATCGCGGCATTGCCAAGCGCGCATTTGAGCGCCGGTTTGAGCTGGCGGATACCATTCAGGTGGGTGACGCCAAGTTTGAAAATGGCTTGCTGGAAATTGAACTGCGCCGCGTGATCCCGGATCACAAAAAGCCGCGTAACATTTCGATCAGGTCAGGCGAAAGCCAGATGAAGACCATCGAGTCTGACGCGGCGTAAAGCCCTTTAAAGCTCTTTGGCTGATGACCTTCAGGTCGTCTGAACTCTGAGGGCAGCCTGAGGCCTTTCCTTCCTGTTTATGTTTTCTCCCAACGACCCTCGCTGTCGTTACCTTGTGGAGGCGACCCCTTGTGGTTTGCCTCCACCTTTTCGTTCCGGCGAAAGTTAGGAATTGAAGAAAGCGTCAGCCGCTGCCCGGCTGGACTGTTTGGCTGTTATCTCACTTTGGGTGCGCGATATTTCATCCTGCAGCCGCTCAATCCGTTCCTGCAATTCGTCAGCACTGATGGTGGACAGGTCTTCCTTTTCCAGGTCCGTTAATGGGCCGGTTTTTTTACGCGGTTCATCGTCAAAATCCATTTTTCCACCTGATAGGTTGGTTGATACTCATCTCTGTGCCATTGGGGCTTGTGATCATATCAGCATCTGGCATATTTGGTTCATCATAACCGCGAAAGGCAAACGATGAAAGCGATTGAAATACTAGAGCCGGGCGGCCCTGACGTGCTGCAAATTTGCGACCGGCCAGACCCGGTGGCGGGTGAGGGCCAGCTTTTGATCCGGGTGAAAGCGGCGGGCATTAACCGGCCCGACGTGGTTCAGCGTATGGGGCTGTATCCGCCGCCGCCCGGCGCGTCGGATATTCCGGGACTTGAGGTTGCGGGCGTTGTTGAGGCGCTGGGTGCGGGTGTGTCGGGCTTTAGCGTTGGTGACAGTGTTTGCGCGTTGGTGCCGGGTGGGGGCTACGCCGAGCTGTGCGTTGCCCCGGTTGAAACATGCCTGCCAGTGCCGGAAGGCTTTTCGTTTATTCAGGCGGCTGCATTACCGGAAACCTATTTTACCGTGTGGTCCAACCTGTTTGACCGTGCGGGGTTGGCGGCGGGTGAAACCCTGCTGGTGCACGGCGGGTCGTCGGGCATTGGCTCAACCGCGATCCAGTTGGCCAAAGCCTTTGGTGCAGGCGTGGTCACAACCGTCGGCAGCGATGAGAAGGCAAGTTTTTGTTCTGAGTTGGGTGCTGATCTGGTGATCAATTACCGTGACGAAGACTTCGAATCTCGTGTGGCTGAATACACCGGCGGTGCGGGTGTGAATGTGGTGCTGGATATGGTAGGCGGCAACTATATTGCTAAAAATATTACCTGTCTTGCCCCCGACGGCAGGCATGTTTCGATCGCGTTTTTAAACGGCCCTCAGGTGGAACTTAATATGCTGCCGGTGATGCTGAAACGCTTGACCTTGACCGGAAGCACGCTGCGGCCAAGGGACAATGCCTTTAAAGGGGCGATTGCTGAAGCGCTGAAGGAAAATGTCTGGCCGCTGCTGGCAAAGGGTGCGGTAAAACCGGTTATCGATACGGTTTTGCCACTCATGGACGCCAGCGCCGGGCACGCCCTGATGGAGTCGAGCGGGCATATGGGCAAGATTATTCTCGAAATTTAGCAAAAAAACCGACCGAAAATTGGAAAAATCGGGGATCAGGTCAGTAGAATGAGAGTTCAAAACGGTAAAATGGGAGTTTAAATCGGCAAATTCAGAGTCCAATGCGCATTATTCGCGGTGACAGCCGCCTAAATTGTGATAGTGTCGCGCTGTGGGAGAGTTTCCTCTCCACCCCTTTCAGGAAAATATAGTTCGCTGGGGGGCAGGCTGCGAAAGCAGTTCTGCGGATGGAGAAATTTGTAGTTTAGGAATTTTGCGATGACACAACCATTAATGCCTATGGCAACAGCAGTTTGGCTGGTGGACAATACCGTTCTGACATTCACTCAGATATCTGAATTTTGCGGCCTGCACGAGCTGGAAATTCAGGGTATCGCTGACGGCACCGTTGGTGCGCATATTGTTGGCCAGGACCCAACAACCAGTGGCCAGTTGGCGCAGTCCGAACTGGACAGATGTCAGGAAGACCCGTCGACCAGACTGGTTATTTCCGAGTATGATGTGAAGGCTGTGCCGCGCACAAAAGGCCCGCGTTATACGCCGGTTTCCAAGCGTCAGGACAAGCCCGACGCCATTGCGTGGCTTGTGCGCAATCACCCGGAACTAACCGATCTGCAGATCAGCCGCCTTGTTGGTACAACCAAACCAACCATTCAGGCAATCCGCGAACGGTCGCACTGGAATATCTCCAATATTCGTCCGCAAGACCCGGTTGGTGTTGGGTTGTGCAAACAGCTTGAGCTTGACGAGGCGGTGCAAATTGCTGCGGTCAAGCGCGAGAAAGCTGCGGCCAAGGCAGAGGCCGCCGCTGAAGCCAAGCGACCGTCCAGAGTGAAGGCTGCAAAAGCTGCAAAGGAGGTGGCACCTGCGGTCGAAGAGCCTGAAGTAGAAGCGGCCAGCGAACCGGAAGAAGCAGTAGTAGAAGAACCAACTGTTGCAGAAGAAGCCGCCGACAATGAGGGTGACACCGAAACTGACGGGTAAGTTTGCTTGGTAGCGTTAAAATAATCCAACAAAAAAGCGCGGGCAAATGCCTCGCGCTTTTTTGTTGGATCACCTGATTAAAATCTGGCTAATGTCGCAGGTCCAGCCGGACCATTTCTTCTTTAAGTCGGAGCTTTTGTTTCTTGAGATCCATGAGCTTTATCGCGTCGGGTTGCGGTCGTAACTCTTCGCGAGCGATAACGTCCTCAATTTCAGCATGTTTTTGGTTCAATGTGGCAACATGCACATCTAAGCTCATACCTCTATCTCCTTCTTTGATTTCTTACCCTTTTATTTCATCATTTATCAAAGCCAGAGTCACGGAAAGAATTTCGGTTCGAAGTTTTATTTGTATCACTTGGGTTTAGATGGAACCCGGAAATGACGCTACTATATTCGAGACGGCGTAACTGCGGAGAATCGCAGTGACAGGTGCCATTAATTGGCAAAAATCCATCAAAGTTGCCGGTCAGTAAGCGCAACAAAATCGGCGAAGGGAAATGGTCTCATGGCACCGTAGGATACAATATTGCGGCGATCGGAAAACAGCTGTCCGGCTTCTAGTGTATCTGGTTTGTTCAAAAACGTAATGAAGGCTCGCTGCTCGCGTTTTTCGGTGGCCAATTCACCGACCAGTGCCGTTTGGTATGCACGGCTTCCTTTTTCCAGCGCTGCACGTTTTGCTCTTTGTGGGGCCAAATGCTTGGCCTGCCAATTGTCAGACAATGTGATGAGCCCGTTCATGGTCTCACTTGCAATAACAAGCTCTTGGCTGTCTAGCCAGTGGCACAATAGAAGCAAGTTAACATCAACACCGTGGTCGTTTTGCAGCGCGAGGCAACAGCCTTTCACGCCTTCCAGTGCGTATTGTCGCGCCGAAAAAGTCCAAAATAAATCTGGGTCAAAGAATCGCATTATACTGCCAGCGCTTGTGCGTATATATCGGTAGTGGCGAACATCGTTTGGCCTTTCCGTTGTTATTGCGGCCTTAGGTTATCAGATTTAATTTCATTTTGTAAAACAGCGGCCTCAGGGTAAAACGATACCATCAGCTGGGTGTCTAACCAAAGGTGAAAAATGGACGAAGAGGCCGTTCGTGCAAGACTTGCCGCCGTGAAAGAAGAACACGGTGATCTGGATGCTGCCATTAAGGCGATCCAGACTGCGGGTGTGTTTGATCTGTTGCAGGTTCAGCGGCTCAAAAAGCGCAAGCTGTCGCTCAAGGACGAAATTTCCAAGCTTGAAGGGTTATTATTGCCGGATATTATTGCCTAAGGCCTTGGCCTGCGGGCCGTGAGGGTTTCAGGTGAGCGGGTTTTCCAACCGTTAGCGTGTGTTGTCTACGCCCTTCATGTCGCGCTTGTTCGCGTACATCGCTTTGTCAGCTTTGTCGAGCGCGTCGTCGGGTTTATCACCCGAGCGGAAAGTATAGGTGCCGAACGCAAGGCTCATATTCAGAATGTCACCTTCCAGCTCCAGTGTATTGTCCGAAATAATCTTTGCCAGCGAAGCGGCTTTTTCAGCGCCAATTTTTTCGTCGGCCTGTGCCAGAATAACCCCGAACTCGTCGCCGCCTAATCGGCCAATCACATCAGTTGTTCGCACATTGTCTGCCAACAATCGCGCGATGTGAAACAGCGCCTTATCACCAGCATCATGGCCGTATTTGTCGTTGATATTTTTCATGTCATTGAGGTCAATGAACATCAAGGTAGACGGCGTGCCGTAGCGTTCGGCAAAAGAAATCATTCGGTTCAGCTCGCGCACAAAAGCCCGGCGGTTGGGTATTGGCAGCAGGGCATCGGTATCGGCAACATCTTCCATCTGGCGCAGGCGTCTGTTTGTGTTGTCCAATTCCTGGCGCAGGCTGTCAACTTCCCGCATCAGCGACATAATTGCACTTTGAACCCGCTCGGTCATTTCCTCTGGCGGAATGCCCAAAACCTCCACGGTGTCTTCTATTTTTCGGACAGCAGATGCGTCGCTTGCCGAACCGGTTTTGCTGGTACGGCGCGCTGAACTTGTCGGCGCGGTTCTTGCGACCCCTGGTGTGCTGGAGACTTTCATCCCAATTCCTGTCAATTCCAATAGCGATCAGTTTGTAACTGAATACTTTGTATCATTATTAGTATTAATGAACTGTTGCCATCAAGCTAATCCTGCCTGAGCGCTGTAAACCATTGTATGCGGGCATCTCCAGCTTGCATTCGAAAGGCCCGTGTCTATAATGCGCGCTTCTGCAGAACAGGGGGCCCGCAGGGTCAAAATATAGGATATTTGCCGTGGAGAATGCAGCACCGCCCATCGGGATTATTATGGGCAGTCAATCAGACTGGCCAACCATGAAACATGCGGCAGACGTGCTGGATGCGCTGGGCGTTGTTTATGAGACAAAAATTGTCTCCGCTCACCGAACGCCTGACAGGCTGTATGATTATGCCAAAGGCGCAAAAGCCAGGGGTTTGAAATGCATTATCGCCGGGGCTGGCGGTGCGGCTCACTTGCCGGGAATGGCTGCTGCTATGACACCGCTGCCGGTGTTCGGTGTACCGGTTCAGTCCAGCATGCTGTCGGGCAAGGACAGCTTGCTTTCAATCGTTCAAATGCCGGGCGGTGTGCCGGTTGGAACGCTTGCCATAGGCAACGCAGGTGCGAAAAACGCAGGCTTGCTGGCGGCTGCGGTTCTTGCGCTTATGGATGATGCACTGGCGGCCCGCCTTGATGATTGGCGCGCGGCACAAACCGCAAGTGTCGCTGAAGAACCGGCAAAATAACTGCAATAGTGCAAGCGGGGGCCTGCCATGACACGTATTAATCCGGGCGGTACAATCGGCATTCTGGGCGGTGGCCAACTTGGTCGCATGCTGGCACTGGCGGCAGCTAACCTTGGCTATCGCTGCCATATTTATTGCCCTGAAGAAAACAGTCCGGCGTTTCAGGTGGCTGACCAAACAACAGTTGCGTCTTACACCAATGAAGAGGCGTTGACCGACTTTGCGCGCTCAGTGGATGTGGCCACCTACGAGTTTGAGAATGTTCCGGCGCAAACCGCCGATATCGTTTCAAAAAACACCCTGCTTCGGCCCGGTGCGCGCGCGCTAATGGTCAGCCAGGACCGGTTAACCGAAAAACAATTTTTGGCGAATTCCGGGGTGAAAACCGCCCCCTATCAGGCGTTCCATACCCCAGCCGAACTGAAAGAGGCTTTCAAGGTGATTGGACGCCCGTCAGTGGCCAAAACCAGACGATTTGGCTATGACGGCAAGGGCCAGCAGCTGATTAAAAGTTCAAAAGACCTGGACAAGGTGCTTTCAGTTACCGCCAACACCCCGGCAATTTTGGAAGGCTTTGTTAAATTTGATCGGGAAATCAGCGTGATTGTTGCCCGCAGCGCATCCGGTGATGTGGCGGCGTATCCGGTCAGTGAAAATGTTCATACCAACCATATCCTTGATGTCACCACGGTGCCGGCCAGGGTAAGCGACATGGTGGAAGCCAAAGCCAAGGTGATTGCAACCAAAGTGGCCAACGCGCTTGAATATGTCGGCGTGATGACGGTTGAAATGTTCGTCAGCGACGCAGAGGGCCAGATTATCGTCAACGAGATAGCACCGAGGGTGCATAATTCCGGGCACTGGACTATGGACGGCGCGGTTACCAGCCAGTTTGAGCAGCATATTCGTGC
>JAJFIT010000183.1 GCA_021774775.1 Alphaproteobacteria bacterium
TCAAACTCTATGCCGTCATGGTCATAGAAGTAAAAACGTCTGCCCGGCTCGTAATTACCATGGTTTTCCGGCGTATATCCCGCTGCAACAACCTTCGCCTCCGTTGCATCCATATCATCAACAACGATACCCACATGGTTCAAGCCGCCTTTAAATTCATAACTGGAAACCGTTGGATCAACGGGGGTGCCTACCGAGTAAACCGCAAGATAGCTGTCTTGTGTACCCACATGAACGGTATAACCCCCGTTCAGCGCAGGCCCTTGCCAACGTATCTTCCAGCCAAACAGCTTCTCCATCATCGCAGCGGTCTGTTTGGGATCACTCACTGTTAAGTTCACATGTTCCAACATTGCATTCGTCATTTTCATATCCTCTTCCAACCGAAGTTTTTTCTTGATTTCTTTAACGTAATTACTCAACCTTACTTGAGGTCAAGGTATTTTTTTTGAAAATTGAGATTTTTTATGAAACGATCAACAGATTTGCTTTCAATCGGTCAATTGGCTGACCGAACTGGCCTCTCGGTTTCAGCGATACGCTTCTATGAAACCAAAGGCCTTGTCGCGCCGATGAGAAATGCGGGCGGCCAGCGCCGTTTTCACCGGTCAGACATTCGCAGACTATCATTCGTAATGATTGCCCAGCAGTTAGGCTTGCCGATCCGCGACATTGTCTTTGCTCTCACAAGCCTACCGCAGGGGCGAGCACCAACCCAAAAAGATTGGACAAAAATTAGCAAAAAGGTTCGCGACGAATTGGACAACCGTATCGACGCCTTAACCCGCACGCGCAAAAATCTGGACAGCTGCATAGGGTGTGGATGCCTGTCACTGAAAAAATGTACGCTTTATAACCCGGATGACAAAGCCAGCGTGCATGGGGCCGGGCCCCGTTATATCATTGGAAATCGGCGCGAACCAAAAACAGCCCGCTAAACACACATAGACTTATCGAAAAGTGCGTGGCCGACGTTTGGGCATATGTGCAGTGCCGCCGGATGTGGGTTTCTCGCAGCCAGTTGTCGCCGGGTAACTCAGCGGCAAACCTCGCTCGCTGCGCACCGCCAAAAAGGCAAACGCCTCTGCTTCCAGCGCATCACCGCGCATACCCAACACTTCTACAGGGTCAACCAGCACTGGGAGCCGCCGCCGCAATCGGCGCATCAAGGTCATATTGTGCCGCCCGCCACCGCATACATACCAGGCCTCTGGCGGTTTGGGAAAATGGCTCTGTGCTGCCACAATCGATTCGACAATGAAGTCCGCCAATGTCGCCGCGCCGTCTTCTGCTGACAGGCCGCGCACCGCTTGCGTGTTGAAATCATCGCGGTCCAATGTTTTTGGTGGTGGGTCGTCAAAATAGGACGATGCCATCATGCCCATCACCACCTCTTCGTGGCTTATTCCGCGCGCTGACAAGTTACCGTCCTTATCAAAACTGTCATTGGTGTGCAGCTGCGCCCAATCGTCCAGGGCGGCGTTACCTGGGCCAGTATCGAACGCTATTATTTGCGGATCAGCCAAATCGTCTTCGAACGACAGCCATGTTACATTGGCAACCCCACCAAGGTTCAGCACGGCTACGGTTTTCTGGCGGCTTGCCTTCGCCATTTGCGCTGCGTGGTAAATGGGCACCATCGGGGCCCCCTCACCGCCTGCAGTCATATCAGCGGTGCGAAAGTCATTGATGACCTTAATACCTGTTTGCCCTGCCAGCCGTCCGCCGTCGCCGATCTGCCACGTCCAGCCGCGCTCTGGCCGGTGGCTGATCGTCTGGCCGTGAAAACCGATCAGGTCAACAGTATCTGCATTCTGGTCGGTCACAGACAGTAATTCACCAACTGCCTCGGCGTGCCAGTCAGTTAATTCCTGCTCAATCAGCTTAATCTCGGCGGGTGTATCCACAGGTACCGCGCTGGCTGATGCCAAATGAATAGCTTCTTTTAACGCGTCCCGCATTTCTGCTGAATATGGCAGCGTGAGCGACGGGCCCAGCCGATCAACCCGCACCCCGTCGGTATATACAAGAGCCGCATCTACACCGTCCATCGACGTACCGCTCATCAGGCCAATCGCGCATTTAATCTCGCCGGGATCGCCGATTTTAACCATAAAACATCTTTCACACAGGTTTTTGACCTACCAAATCAGCAAATGTGGACCCATACTGTCCAATCAGCCAAACAGGCTTTGTCTTTGGCTAACCCTATGCTACATCACGCCGCTAACCAAACCCTTAATTGCAACTTCGAACCGTGCAGACAAACCAATGACAAGCTTGAAATCTGATTTTCTTCATATCCTGACCGAACGGGGTTTTGTCCACCAGGTAACTGACCTTGAGGGGCTGGACGCCAAAATGGCCGCCAAAGAAAAAGAAGGCCCGATTTCAGCCTATATCGGCTTTGATTGCACCGCGCCGTCACTGCATGTGGGCAGCCTTGTACAAATCATGATGCTGCGCTGGCTTCAGAAATGCGGCCACAAGCCGATTGCGCTGTTGGGTGGGGGTACAACGAAAATCGGTGACCCGTCCGGCAAGGATGAAAGCCGCAAGATGCTGACCGACGATGACATCGCAGCCAACATGGACGGCATTCGCACGATTTTTGACCAGTTTCTGGATTTCAACGGCGATAACCCTGCCCTGATGATTAATAACCAGGAATGGCTGGACAGCCTGGAATATATTCCCTTTCTGCGCGAAATCGGCACCCATTTCACCATCAATCGCATGATGACGTTTGACAGCGTGAAACTACGGCTGGAGCGGGAGCAGCCGCTGACCTTCCTCGAGTTCAACTATATGATTATGCAAGCCTACGACTTTATGGAACTGGGCAAGCGTTATGACTGTTCACTGCAAATGGGCGGTTCGGATCAATGGGGCAACATCGTTAACGGCATGGAGCTTGGTCGCCGCTCGGCAGGTTTGTCGCTCTACGGCCTCACCACGCCGCTAATCACCACCGCAGACGGCAAGAAGATGGGCAAAACCGCCGAGGGCGCAGTTTGGCTGAACGAGAACGCCCTGCCCGGTTATGATTACTGGCAATTTTGGCGCAATGCGCAGGACGGCGACGTGGGCCGTTTCTTACGGCTATTCACTGACCTGCCAATGGATGAAGTGAAACGACTTGAAGTGCTTGAAGGCGCGGAAATCAACGACGCTAAAATTGTGCTGGCTAACGAGGCCACCAAAATGTGCCGCGGAGAAGCTTCGGCGAAAGCAGCCAACAAAACTGCGCGCGAGACCTTTGTTCAAGGCGGCGCAGGTGCTGACTTACCAACCGTGACTATTGCCACCAACAACTTCGAAGGCGGAATGTCGGTGATTGATTTGTTTATCGAAGCTGGACTTGGCACCTCTAAAGGCGAAGTACGACGCCTGATCAAAGGCGGCGGTGCCAAGATCAATGACGTGAAGGTCGGTAGCGCCGATGATACGATTGGCGCTGACGCATTTGCTGATGGTCAGATCAAGCTATCCGCCGGTAAAAAACGCCACGCCCTCATCAAACAGGGTTGAGGTCGCCCAGAATATCGATAAGCTGACCCCATAATTGCTTTGGGAGTGGCTTATGCGAACGTTTTTGGTCGCAGGAATTCTTTCAATATCAACAATCGCAGCAGCACAGGAAGCGCCGCGGCTAGACGAAGTAATACTGGTTGACCTCAGCCATACCTACGACCAAACCACCCTATTCTGGCCCACATCACCGATAGCGTTTGAGCATAACAAGCTCGCCTATGGCCCGTCAGGCAATGGATATTTTTATTCAGCCTACACCTTCGCAACACCCGAACACGGCGGCACCCACCTGGATGCGCCGGTCCATTTCTCCGAGGATGCAAAAACCGTTGAGCAGTTGCCCATCGGCGACTTATACGCGCCGTTGGTGATCCTCGATGTGACACCGCAAGCCGCGGCCAATCGCGACTACCGGCTAGCCCCGGGCGATATCGAAGCCTACGAGGCCGTCCACGGCCCGATTAAGCCCGGTGCAGCAGTGCTGGTGCGTACAGGCTGGTCGCAGCACTGGCCAAATGCCAAAGCCTATCTAGGCGACGATACAAAAGGCGACGCCAGCGACTTGAGTTTTCCGGGCTTCGGCGCAGTTGCAGCCAAAATGCTGGTAGACCGCAAAGCTGCGATGATCGGTATCGACACTGCCTCCATCGACTACGGCAAATCAAAAGATTTTACGGTCCATGTGGTGATTGCGGGCGCGAACATACCGGCGCTGGAAAATCTGACCAATCTGGGCGACCTGCCGGTTGCAGGCGCATACATTCTTGCAGCCCCTATGAAAATTGGTAGTGGTTCCGGTGCCCCTGCCCGGGTTATCGCCCTTGTCAAAAAGTCCAATTAGCCGCCGTCAAAACCGTTGGGATCCAGGGGGTCTACGGTATCTTCCGGTGTCGGGTCGACTGCCGGTGCCTTAACGTCCGCAACGCGGCCCTTGCGACCTTCAAACAACAGTCGAAGGAAACCCGGTGCAAGGCCTGATAATGCGTTCACACTGACATCTGGTTTTTCGGTCGTGCCTTTAACCCTGTAAGCCACGCCGAACAGGCCTTTGCCATCACCGCCCGAAAACAGGCCGCCAACAAGCGGTATGTTACCCAGTAATGAGTTGATGCCGTACGCCGGAACCACAACGCCGTTGACATTGATCAACCCGTCAACGGTCGCAATCTCGCCTTCCATGGTCAAACCAACGGTTGGACCATTAGCCTTGATGCCGCTGAACTCTATGATACGACCATCATATTCAAACGGTACCTCAAGAACGTCCAACTGCAACGGTTTGCCGTCCAGATAATCATCGAGGCCCGAAATCTCGCCCCGGGTAATTCCGTCGCCCAGCGTTGCCTTTGGAACCAACATGGCGTCAGCGACATTCATTTTACCATCAAGATGCCAATCATTGCCCCAACCGCGGGTATGGGCATCCAGCGTAAACGCACCGCCGTCCACATGGGCAAAAAAGCCCAAGCCGCGCAGTACCTGACCACCATCCTCAGTACGTACGGTGAAAGGGCGGGTATCGTCTGTCGGGTCTGGCTCATTAAGAACCGAAATACTAATCGGCGTCCGGGCCTCTCCGGCAACCGCATCAAGGGTCAGCAGGTTGGGCTGGCCGCCTCGGAATTCCAGTTCCAGCAGGGCGTCATCCCACTTTTCTGAATTTTCCAGCAAAATTCGGTCTGCGGATAATGAGAGATCAAATTCGGTTGCCGGTTTCCTGTCTTCAACAATAACGTCGTGATCCCGCGCTCGCACGGCATTGTCGTCCGCCCTCAAAAATGGGGAGAGGTCGAAGGCCTCTGCTTTAACCTCAATTGCCATCGGTTGCCCGGGTTGTTGCTTCAGTGTGGCTATCAATTGATTAGCACCGACCCGTCGGGCCTGAATTTCTGCATCGAAAATGCCGCTGTCTTTGGGGCCAAAATTAATACTGGCAACCAAGTCTACGCCTTCGCCATGAACCAGCAACGGTGCAACCGTGGTACCATTGTCGGAGAAAACCACACCGCCGTTTATCGTTGCAGGGGCACCAATTGGTTTCGACCACGCCAGTTGTGGCAGGTGTAACTGAACGGCTGACGCATCAGCGGTAAAAGTTCCGTGGGAAAATTTGAAATTGCGCCCTTGAAACGACGCTTCCGCGTGCGCCTTGCCCTCAAGGAAGTCCTCGACATCTACGCCCAACGCTTTCATGTCCCCCTCGTCCATATCACCGCGCAGCACAACCAATGTTGTATCCGCAGACGGATCATCGCGCCCAGCGGCAAAATCCTCTTCCCATCGCAATGCCACTGGCACGCCGTTCAAAAGGCCGTTGCCCGCTGCGCTTAGGCGGTCCCGACTAACCCTCAGCGACATTTGAGCCTCGGATAAGCCTTCGCCCCCCAGCAGGTCTTTGACCGACGTGTTTGCCAATTCGGCTGTTACGTCATAAGTCGTGCTGCCGGGCGGCGGCTTGGCAATCAATGGGCTGCGCACAATTGCTTTAACTGTTGCCGTGCCATCCAATCGGTCAATATCAAGATTCGCTTTTTGGGCCACAAGAAGCGGTGGATGGTCAATCAATCGCATCAGGTTTTTTACATCGCCCCGGGCAAAAATACTAAACTCGCCGATCCCCTTGTCACGAACATGAATATCACTAAGTCTTACCTCGCTGCCGCCAATCGGCATCCCGAGAAGCTGGCCTTCTGCGACTGAGACTGTCATGCCGGTTCGCGTTAGTGCAGCAGAACCAGCCGCACCAATGATCGGCGGCATTGTCTTGATAAATTTGGAATCCAGTCCGCCAAAATCGAAAGTAAGTTCGTAAATGCTTTCGTTTAAATAGGCACCCATGCCAGACGGCGCCGCATCTACCCTAAAGTTCAAGTTCGTGGTGGTACCTGTAACCATATGCTGGTCAATCCAGGCCCGCGCGCCGCGCTCTCGCCCATCCGGGTGGCGCGCGATTGGCCAGTAATCCAAGGCATCCATAAACGACAGATCTGTCGTTTTCAGTTCAAGCTGAACACCCGGAATGTTGCTGGTCTGATGCCAATACAACAACCCGTTGCCGGTCACCTGATTGTCCTCAAGTGTTAGATCAATCTGGTCGAAAACCAGTATTTTCTCGCGGGCATTGTATGTTCCAATAATCGCGCCAAAGGTAACAGGTGCGGGCGTTGGGAACACCGCTGGATCGTATATTTCGCCCTCGCCCAATGTCGCTTCAATGTTGGCAGACCTCAACCCAACGCTGGCATCAAGGTCGAGATTTAGGCTCACATCAATCGGCAACTGAAAATACCTAAGCTGCTTGGGCAAACCCGCTTCCACCGGAAAAGACGACGGATAAAAATCCTTCAAAGAAACGAGGAGAGACAAATCGCCCCTTGTGGGGTTGGCCCGCCCCAAAAGCTGGGTTTTGATTGGGTTACCGCCCACCGAAGCCTCAAGCTGGGCCGACAAATCAAGCTCTGCGCCGTCTTGTTGCAAAACAAATGTAGAAACAGACAATCGGCCTTCCGATAAATTATCGCCCCGATACAAACGCAATGACATTTTATCCAGGGCAACGCGCTCCAGCGACGGTGCAGTTGCCAGCAAGCGCAGGGTAAACCGGTTAAATGCCTCGGTTAACGGAATAAAAATTTCCGGGCGCGGTATCCCGCTTTCGCCGAACAGGTCCTTGAACAGGCTGTCGTCGGTCGTATCACTAAACCCGCCAAGGTCTGATATTCTAATATCTGCACGACCAATTTCTACAGTCGAAACCCCAAGACCTGACAATATGCCGTCAAATCCAAGCCCAATTTCCGCGCGCGGCAGGCTTGCAGTTAGCCTGTTACGCCGATCAATCAATCGTACATCCTCAATCATTACCCAAGGTCGGACTTCGCTCCAGTCCCAACCCACTTTGGCGGACCGAAACTTAACATTCCACCCTGGCAACAGCGCATTCGACTGGCTAATAATCTGATCGCGGGCAAAACCAACGTCTATGGGGGCGAAAAAAAGCCGACCAAGCAAGACACACATGAGCAGCGCCGAGGCTGTTACAAGCCACAAGCTGATTGAGACAATCGCGCTACCAAACTTCTTCAAACCAAAACACCCTCAGGCGGCCAACGCAAACACCCTGCTCTTTTAATACGTCTTATACATCTTGCCGATGTCAAAAAACTACATTCGTTAGAGCATTTCCCCTACCCGGCGTCTATACACAAGGGAGTTAAAGCCATCTAAATCCGCCAAAAATGAGGCATTACCTTGATTTAGTCCAAAAACTTGAGAAAAATGAACAAGTTATTCGATTATGGGGAATCCAGCCTTTTGAAAAGACAGCCACAAAACAACTCATTGGTTTTCGATGCAGGCAAAGCTGACGAAACACTAGACCTTCTGGGCTTGACAGCGTCGGTGGATGACGCTGGTGGAGCGATGAGGCTAGCAGCACGATCAGCCTTTGGTAACAGCCCCTATTTGGCCGCTTTGGCAAAACGGTACCCGCAGCAAACCTGTGCGATGCTGGACGGCAACCCAGATGATCACTTCGCATCCATTATTGCCGCATTGAAAGAACCAAGGGATGCAAGCGAAAACGAAGAAGAATTTATGTCTTTTTTGCGCAGCCAAAAAAACCTGACAGCACTTTTGATCGCGCTCGCAGATATTGCCGGAATTTGGTCACTTGATGTCGTCACCACAAACCTTAGCCTGCTAGCCAGGGTCTGCCTTGACCTTGCGGTTGCCCGAGCGCTACGATCGCGCATGCGAGCTGGCGACCTGCCTTGGACTGAAGGTGTCAACGAACTGTCTGATGTGAGTTTTATTGCCAACGCAAATTGCGGCTATTTTCTGCTCGGCATGGGCAAATTGGGCGGGTGCGAGTTGAATTACTCATCAGATATCGATTTGATAGCACTATATGATCCGGCAAGAGCCCGCTATCAGGGCCGCAAATCCGTATCCGACTGTTTTGTCAAATTAACTCAGGATGTGGTTCGCTATATCGATCAGCGCACCATGGACGGCTATGTTTTCCGGGTAGACTTGCGGCTTCGTCCCGATCCCGGCGCGACGCCGGTGGCGCTGTCAGTTGACGCTGCACTGGGCTATTACCATAGTGTGGCTGCAAATTGGGAACGGTCCGCCATGATCAAGGCGTCATTTGCGTCTGGCGACAATGTTGCTGCCGACCAGTATCTGGAAGAAATGTCCAGTTGGGTATGGCGGCGCAACATGGACTTTGAGGCGCTGCGCGATATTGCCAGCATAAAAAACCAGATCAACCGCCATTACAGTGTCGAAGACGCTCACTTTCGTGGTTATGACGTGAAATTGGGCATCGGCGGTATTCGTGAGATCGAGTTTTTTGCCCAGGTAAACCAGCTTTTGCACGGTGGTCGAAACCCGTCGCTGCGGTTGAAAGATACCATCTCGACTTTAGGAGAATTAGTTAAATTAGACCTGATCCCCGAAGCAACTTGCAGCGAACTAACTGAAGCCTATCAATATTTACGGCACGTTGAACATCGCATTCAGATGACCAACGACGAACAAACCCACACCGTTCCTGACGACAACGGCGGTGTTGCACGGCTTGCATACTTTATGGGTTACCAATCAGAGGCCGCTTTTGAGCAAGTTCTGCGCGGACACAATGACAAAGTTAGAAGTCACTATGACCAGTTATTGCCAGGTGTTGTCGATGAAAACCCTTCTCTGACCGAAGGTCAAACCCGTGCCAAACTTGAAAACTCGGGGTTTCGCGACCCTGACGCTGCCTTTGCGACAATAGCCGCATGGAAATTCGGACGCTATCGCAGCCTGAAGACCAATCGGGCCAGAGATTTGCTTGAACAGTGCCTGCCCGATTTGCTTGCAGCCTTTTCCACCACCCATTCGCCCGACGCCGCATTGACCAGATTCGACACATTCCTGTCGCAACTCCCTGCGGGGGTGCAGTTGTTTTCGCTCCTGCAATCGAACCCCAGCCTTCTGGGGCTGTTGGCGCGGATTATTGGACTGGCGCCTGCATTGTCAACCATCCTTGCCAAAGCGACCGGGCTTTGGGACACGGTTTTAAGTGCGCAGTTTTTTGCCCCGCTCGAAAGCGCAGACAGTCTGCGCGCACAGCTTAAAACACAGCTGTCAACGGCCCGGGACTATCAGGACCAGCTCGACTTCGTCAGGCGGTTTTATGCAGAACAAAAGTTTCGCACCGGCGTCTTGATGCTGGAGGGAGTTGCAACTGCCGCCGAAATCGGTACCAGTTTGTCAGTGGTCACCGATGTCATTTTGCAGGAGCTAATTCCCACTGTAGAACTCGACTTCGCAGTAAAACATGGAGATTTTGACAATGAAAACCACGGAATTGCAGTACTTGCACTAGGGAAATACGGTGGAGCAGAGCTCACGCACACCTCTGATATCGACATAATTTTTCTATATGAAAGCGCAGGTGAAGGTGTTTATTCAAACGGGAAAAAACCTTTATTTTCAAATGTCTATTACACACGTTTAGCGCAGCACATTGTAACCGCCATTACAGCACTCACTCCTGAGGGTCGTCTGTTCGAGGTTGACACCCGTCTCCGGCCTTCCGGCAACCAGGGACCACTTGCGGTTATGGTCTCCACATTCGAGGACTATTACAGATCCGGGGCCTGGTCATGGGAATTCCTTGCCCTCACCCGGGCGAGGGTTATTTTGGGCCCGGAAAAACTGGTACCAAAAATTCAGAAGGCTATTACTGCAGCAGTTATCAGAGGCCCGTCGTGTGTCGACCTGGCATCGGAAGCTATTTCCATGCGCGAAAAGTTACGCCAACAGTTTGGTACGCCGAACCTGTGGGACGTCAAACATACCCGTGGCGGACTGGTAGATATTGAATTTATTTGCCAGTTTCTTACCCTGAAGCACGCCGAAGTGAGCCCCAAAATCATTCGCCCCAATACACCAAACAGCCTCGAGACTTTACATGCCAGCGGTTATTTGTCGCTCAATGACTTCAAATGCCTGCTGGAAGGCTATGAATTACAGCGAACAATCCAATCGCAGCTGCGCTTATGCCTGGATAGCTTGCCCAAACAGGACGGAGACATTCCTCCGGGGTTGCAACAGATATTAATAGACAGTGCCGACTGTGCATCATTTACCCAATTGAAAAAACACATGCTTGATATGCAGCGTCGCTGCCACAAACTCTTCGAACGCCTGATCACAAACGGTTAGACCAATTTGTATCCCCGCATTTGCCAAAGCACTGAAACGCAACGCCATGATCCCGTCCCTGTTATTGGCTATTATTAAGCCTTGCATAACACGCTAGCGGCGATAATGTCGCACGCCAGAAACCGGATAAAACAAAGCTGTTAAAGGATGTCATCCATGCCCGTCTCAATTGGTACCAAAGCCCCTGAATTCTCTCTGCCCGGCAACGGTGAAACAACCGTTTCCCTGAGTAACTTTGCTGGCAAGAATGTAGTTCTCTATTTCTATCCCAAAGACGACACTCCGGGCTGCACTACCGAAGCCAAGGATTTCACGGACCTTGCAGATGCATTTGGTGAAGCAAATACGGTGGTTATCGGTATGTCAAAAGACACAGCAGCCAAGCACGACAAATTTATCGCCAAGCACAACCTGTCCGTTTTGTTGGCTTCAGACGAAGACGGTGACGCGCTTGAGGCTTACGGTGTATGGGTGGAAAAAAACATGTATGGCCGCAAATATATGGGTATTCAGCGTGCAACATTTCTGATTGATTCCACCGGAACGATTCAGGAAATTTGGCCCAAAGTAAAGGTTAAGGGGCACGCTGCGACAGTTCTGGAGCGGGCGCAAAGTTTGTAAACTTCGCCGCCTCTCACATTTGAAATCCCGAAAGGAACCAACGGTTGAACCAAGAATGGGACAACATCAGCACAGCGGTCTGCGCCGTATTAGGCTGCGGCAAAGCAAGCGACAAAGCTGTTACCGCCAGGGCCGTCGCTACCAAATGGCGCTCAGGCGACCTTTTACACAGTTTCACCGAGTTGCCCCCCAACCGCCCGGCGAGACCGCCATTGCCCAAACTATTGGATCCCTCCGAAATGCCCCGCAGACGCAAGGCAGGCAACGACAACAATCGACGGGCCCTGTTGCATGCCGTTGCCCATATTGAATTAAACGCCATCGACCTTGCTTTTGATATCATTGCCCGGTTTGGCAATATTATGCCCAGAAGTTTCACTGATGACTGGATTGGTGTCGGCGACGACGAAGCTCGCCATTTCACACTTGTAAACAGCCGCCTGAAAGCCACGGAAAGCTTTTACGGTGACCTGCCTGCACACGACGGATTGTGGCAATCATCGATGGAAACTGCAAAAAACCTCCCTGCGCGGCTGGCAGTGGTGCCCATGGTTTTGGAAGCGCGCGGCCTTGATGTAACACCCGCGATGATAAAACAATTTGAAAGCTCTGGTGATCAAGTTTCAGCAGAAATTTTACAGACTATCTACAACGATGAGATTGACCATGTGAGGGTGGGTACGAAGTGGTTCAAATTTCTCGCCTACAAAGTCAATAAGGACCCTGAAACCTGGTTCCAGGAACTGGTACGAAAATATTTCCGAGGCCAGCTGAAGCCGCCTTTCAACACCGCTGCGCGCACTCGAGCCGGCATGCCCACTGAGTATTATGAGCCACTGACGGTGAAAAAACGTAAGCTGTAGGCCGCCCAATAAGCCATATTGAGGCTTGACCTTTGGAAAAAAAATGAGTGTTATGCGCCAAATTTTAATCGATTATTCGTAATTTATCATTAGAATAGATCTGAATTGCTGGAAACGCTTGATAAACAGCAATAGTTCAGCACTAAACGCCATATGGCCAAAGGTATATTTTGACGACGAAACTGACAAAAATTGCCAGATTCTTCGCCCAGTTAGAACAGTGGCGCGGCACCTATTTTCCCGAACGGCAGTTGTTTTTGCGCAGCCAGGGGCGTGTTCGCTTTCTGACAATCCACAGCTACACCCAAATTGCGATGGCATCAGGTGTGCTTGTAGCAGTTGGTTGGGGCATGGTGACCAGTTACGCGTACCTGAGCCGGGACCATGTTATCGAAGGCAAAAATAAAACCATTTCTACCATGTCGTCTCAGTACCAAACTCTGTCCAGCGATTTTTCAGCGCTCGAACTGGAAGTTGAAAGACGTGCGCAGTTACTGGAAGAACGACAGCAGTTTCTGGAAGACATTCTCAAAACTGGTCCTATTGACAGCGCGGCCCAGCCAGCAGGCCAGCCGGAAAGCGAAATCCCGGAAAGTCAAATGAAGGACAGTGTGGACTCTGCCGCAACGCCGACACCGGAACAAACATCGTCGCTGTTTGATAATTTGTTCACCAGTCCCCCGGTTAACGCCGCGATACTGACTACAGTTGACCGCAGGAAAACCCTGCTTAACCGGCTGCGCAATATGGAACAGCGACAACGCACCCTCGCGTCGCTGGTACTGGAAGATGTGCGAAAACAGCTTGTAACAGTCGACACTACGTTGGCACCGACCAAATTAAATGCCGATGATCTGATTAGAAAAATCAGCACGTCTGCGACCGCTGTCGGCGGCCCCTATGTGCCCGACCAAAGTTTTAACGGTATATTTTCGACATCAGATGGCGCACCGTTTCTTGATCTAAAAGAAACCAGTGACCGCCTTAAGATGGTCACAAATGCGCTCGATAGTTACCCTCTGGGTAAACCGGCAGAAAAATATTATGTTTCCAGCCGTTTTGGTCGCAGGCGGGACCCGATCAAGAAAACCTGGGCTAAACATCCAGGGCTTGATTTGGCTGGATGGCCAGGTACAGCCATTACTGCGACAGCAGCGGGAACGGTAATTTACTCTGGTTGGTATGGCCCATATGGCAACATGGTTGAAATTGACCATGGTAATGGTTTCCGAACCCGTTACGGGCACATGAAGAAACTTAGAGTTAAAAAGAATGAACAAATAGATCTAGGGCACCGCATCGGTGATATGGGTAGAACAGGTCGAGTGACCGGTACCCATGTTCACTATGAGGTCTGGTTCGATGACAAAGTCAGAGACCCGATGCCCTTCATAAAGGCAGCAGCGAATGTTCTCAAAATCCAGGGACGACATGAAAAAACCTATGAGTAATCCAAATCCATCACCTCGGCCCGGCGCGGCCCCCACTCCTTCGATCGTTGGCGCAGACGTGCACATTGAAGGCAATGTGAAAACAGTCGGCGAGCTGCAACTTGACGGTTCCATCACTGGCGATCTTTCTTGTGGTAGCCTTGTTATGGGCGAAAGCGGTGCGGTAGACGGCACGATTGCCGCTGAATCTGTCACTGTACGTGGCAGTGTCAAAGGTGAAATCCGTGCCAAATCTGTGCGCTTGGAAAAAAGCGCGGTTGTAGAAGGCGACGTTTATCACGAAAGTCTTTCTGTCGAAGCCGGAGCAAAATTAACCGGTCGTTTCGCCCATACCTCCGGACCGAAGGCCGTTCCTGCGGTGCCAACAAAACCTGCTGAAACCCCGTCATTTGTAAAGGCGGAAAAACCCGCTGCAGAGTAAATCGACCACTAACAGCTGAATTAGAAAAAGGGCACCACACGGATGCCCTTTTTATTTTCCCAAATCCACCCAGCGACTTGACTGCCCAACCAGTTTTCAGTCCATCTCTGTAGCGCTCGCAATAATTTTCCCAACGATGCCATAATCAAGCGCTTCCTTACAATCAAGCCAAAAATCGCGATCTACATCTGCTGCAACTTTTTTAAGGGGCTGACCCGTAGCCTCGGCGAAAATTTTATTAAGGCGCGCGCGCATTTTGACAATTTCCTGAGCAGCAATGTCAATATTCGTCGCATCGCCGCGCACACCACCGCTTGGTTGGTGCAATAAAAACCGCGTGTTGGGTAGCGCAAAACGATTTTCTTTCTTAACCGCCACATAAATAAGCGCACCAGCGCTTGCCACCCACCCGGTGCCCAATATTTTGACCTCGGGCTCAATGAACCTGATTGTATCATGGATCATATCACCGGATTCCACATGTCCGCCTGGCGACGATACAATCACGGTGATCGGATCGTTGGACACGTGAGCCATCGCCATTAACCGAGCGCATACGTCGCGTGCAACATCCTGATTGATTTCGCCAGTGATGAATATTTTACGGGCGTCAAACAACACCTTTTGAATTTTCTCGCTGCCGGGCTTTTCTTTTTCTGTGTTGTCATCTTCATTGTTCATGGTTGTTTCCTTGTCCCAAAAATTACTCAATATCTTTTACGTCGTGGCCTTCGCCGTGCACGCGCGCTGCGAGGGCAGCGGCCATAAACGGGTCCAGGTCGCCATCCAAAACCTTGTCAGGTTGCCCCGACTCCTCGCCAGTGCGCAAATCCTTGACCATTTGATACGGCTGCAGGACGTATGAACGAATCTGATGCCCCCACCCGATGTCCGTTTTCTGGGCGTTGACAGCATTTGCCTCATCTTCACGCCGACGCAACTCTGCCTCATACAATCGCGCTTTCAACATGCTCATAGCCTCGGCTCTGTTCTTATGCTGCGAACGCTGGTTCTGGCACTGCACAACAATGCCTGATGGCTGGTGAGTTATCCTAACGGCACTGTCAGTGGTATTTACATGCTGGCCGCCCGCGCCTGACGCCCGATAAGTATCCACCTTCAACTCGCTTTCATTGATATCAATGTCAATCGAATCGTCGATAACCGGATATATCCAGACCGAGGCAAAGCTTGTGTGCCTGCGTGCGTTCGAATCGTAGGGTGAAATACGCACCAAACGGTGGACGCCGGATTCAGTTTTCAACCAACCATAAGCGTCCTCACCCTTTACTTGAATAGTGGCCGATTTGATACCCGCTTCCTCGCCCGGCATATACTGTACCGTGTCTGCTTTAAACCCACGGCGCTCGGCCCAACGCACATACATGCGCAAAAGCATGTTAGCCCAATCCTGACTTTCCGTGCCCCCCGCACCCGAGTGGATTTCAACGTATGTGTCGTTACCGTCGGCTTCGCCTGACAGAAGCGCTTGCAGCTCGGCTTTCTTGGCTTGGGCACCCAAAGACAGAAGCTGTTCGACAGCTTCATCTTCCATGTCGCTGTCACCGTCAAGTTCTGCCAATTCCATAATTTCCAGCGTGTCCGATAGGTCGGTTTCAATCATGCTGACAGCTTTGATCGCGTCATCCAGTTTGGTGCGTTCGCGCATCAATTTCTGGGCGCTCGATGGGTTGTTCCATAGATCTGGGTCTTCGGCTAGAGCATTCAGCTCTTCCAGCCGCAAGTTGGCTTTGTCCCAGTCAAAGATGCCTCCTCAGCAGCGCCATTGACTGCTGAAGTTGGTCGACGGCTGCCTGAGCTTCCGCACGCATACGCACGTTCCTTTACAAATGCCGGTTTGCTGTCACTGCTTTTCGAATAAAAAGTCAGTAGATGCCACCGGTACCTTTTCTAATTGAACTTTTTGTTTTACCGATTGGGAGCGAGCCGTCAAGCACTGCGAGCTGACCACTTCTGGGTTCGGTGCCCGGTTTAAAGGCTTCGAGGATGATTTTGGCGTCACCTGCGCTCGCAGGCTCGCCGGTTTCCGCATTAACCCTTACCAGCCTGATGCCAGTCGGCGTGCGAAATGGAACACCGGGCTGACCGCGCAGCGCGTCGCGCATAAAGTCGCGGAATACCGGCACAGCAACACTGGAGCCTTCTTCGCCCCGACCCAAGGAGCGAGGACGGTCAAAGCCGGTGAAAACACCAACAACAAGGTCCGGTGAAAAACCAACAAACCACGCGTCATGCTCTTCGTTGGTAGTGCCGGTTTTCCCGGCCAGCGGCTTGCCGAGCGCGCGAATTTTTCTACCTGTGCCGTTTTCGACCACACCTTGCATCATCGAAACCAACTGATAAGCCGTTAGCGTGTCCAATATTTGATCGCGGTCATCTGGCACCGGCGGCTCGCTTGATGCTAATTCCCAGTTTAGTTCGCAGGCACCGCAGACCCGTTCGTCGTGGCTGAAAATGGTGCGCCCGCGCCTATCCTGAATTCGATCAATTAGAGCCGGTTTAATTTTCTTGCCGCCATTGACGATCATGCCGTAGGCCGCCGTCAGTTTCAGCAATGACACTTCACCTGCACCAAGACTAGCCGCTAGCGAGGGCTCCATATTCTCATGCAGTTCAAATCGCTTGGCATAATCGAGAATAGTGCCCATGCCCAAATGCTGCGCCAAACGCACGGTCATCAGGTTGCGAGATTTCTCAATACCCAACCTGAGTGTGCTGGGCCCGTAAAATTTCTCGGTACTGTTTTTTGGTTTCCATTTACCAAGGCCCTGACCCTGGTCAATCACAAACGGCGCATCCAGCACCAAACTGGAGGGCGTGAAGCCACGGTCCAACCCGGCAGCATAAACAAAGGGCTTGAACGCAGAACCTGGCTGACGCTGGGCCTGGGTTGCCCGGTTATATTCGCTTGCCGCGTAATCGTAACCGCCTGCCATCGCCAAGGTGCGACCGGTATGGGGGTCCATCGCCACCAATGCACCCTGTATAGAAGGAACTTGCCGCAGGCCGAAATTCCTAAAATTGGGTACTTCTGCACCGTCGGTGTCATAAAAATCTGCAAGTGTTGTTGGCTCGCCTTTCACGAGTGCCTCTACCGCGACCACATCGCCCATAGACAACACTTCGCCCATATCTTTAACCTTGGGACCTAACCGTTCACCACTGCGCCAAGCACGCGCCCATGCCACTTCGGCGAAAGGGACAAAGCCGTAGCTACCTGTTTTCAGACCAATGACCGCCCCTTCGGCGCGTACTTCATGGACAACAGCGTGCAACCATGTCGGTTCACCGAGCGGTGTTTTTATTGCGGCCAGGCGTTGCTGCCATACATTGTCAACATCCAGTCGACCCAAGGGGCCGCGCCAACCATGGCGACGATCATAGGCAATCAACCCGCTGCGCAGTGTGCGTTCCGCAATCGCCTGCAAACGAGGCTCCAGTGATGTGCGCACTGACAGCCCGCCCTCATAGAGCGACTTGGAGCCATACATGCGCCCCACCCGCCGCCGGACTTCTTCGGCAAAATAACCGGCTTCAAAACGCGCGTCGCCGCCGCGTTTACGCATAACAATTTCGCGGGCTGCAGCTTCGCGGTATGTCGCCTCGTCAATATAGCCAAGTATCTGCATACGAGACAGAACCCAGTTCCGGCGCCCCATCGCGCGTTCGCGGTGACGCACAGGGTGATAATTGTTTGGCGCTTTCGGCAGTGCCGCCAAAAATGCCATTTCATCGACGGTTAGTTCGTTCAGCGACTTGTTAAAATAATTCAGGGATGCCGCTGCTACACCGTATGACCGATTGCCAAAGTAAATCTCATTAAGATACAACTCAAGAATTCGGTCCTTGGAGAAAGCTCGCTCAATCCTGAGTGTGAGGATCATTTCCTTGATCTTACGGTCCAGCCGCTGATCAAGCGTCAACAGGAAGTTTCGTGCCGTTTGCTGAGTGATGGTTGACCCGCCTTGCAGTGGCCGACCCTGAATAACATTTAACACATTTCGGATGTTTCCGCGCACCATGCCCATGTAATCAAGGCCTGAATGTTCATAGAAATTCTTGTCTTCAGCAGATAAAAACGCATTGATCAGTTGTTGTGGGATTGCGTTAATCGGCACGAAAAGCCGTTGTTCTTTAGCAAACTCGGTCAACAGGCTGCCATCACCGGCATGAATTCGGGTGACGACTGATGGTTCGTAATTGGCAAGCTGTCGATAATCCGGCAGATCGCGCCCGTAATGAATGATCGCCCAAAACACAACGCCCGCAACAAGGACTACGCCAACAATACCTGATATGAAGGTATATTTAACCAACCGCTTCCAAAGCGGTTTTTTCACCGTTTTGGCCGCCTGGTTTGCCGCTTTTCCCTCTATGGATTCAGCGCCTTTTTTCCGGGTCTTTTCTGTCATCTAAAAAGAATCTCAAAAATACAATCGAATATCGATCCAGTGTTAAGTTTCGGGCGCACCTATGCCACCTTATTACATGACAATCAATTGTGTTCCATATATGGCAATCCGGAGGGACGAAAAGATGAGCCTTCCAGTGACCCTATTATGTGATCAGCGCCCTTGGCCGACGATAGATGTAAAATAGCGATCAATTGCACGGCGCGCAGACTGAGCAATCAGTCTCTGGCCCTTTTTACTGTTTAAGAATTGCGCATTAGACCGGTTTGTAAGATAACCTGCTTCCAGCAAAACCGAGGGCACATCCGGCGCTTTCAACATCCCTAGATTTGCGTAACGATGGGCACGTTGCAACATGGGAACCTCCCTGCGCATTTCTGCGACCAGCAGTTCGGCGAACTGCGCCGAATAATTCATTGTCTCGCGCTGCGCCAGATCAATCAATATATCTGACACCTCGTCCTCAACGACATCCAGATTAACCCCGGCAATCACGTCGGATTTATTCTCCCGCGCCGCCAATCTTTCTGCTTCTTTATCCGAGGCCGTTTCAGACAGATTATAAACGCTGCCACCTTTTATCCTCGAATTTTTGATCGAATCTGCATGAATACTGATGAAAAGATCAGCGTTATGACGGCGGGCAATACGAAAACGCTCTCTCACTTTGTGAAAAATATCCCGATCGCGAGTTAAATGCACTTCATACCGACCAGTTTTGTTCAGCTCGTCGCGGATAGCACGAGCAATTTTAAGCGTTATTACCTTTTCATGGACGCCGATTGTACCCAGGTTTCCAGGGTCAATGCCACCGTGGCCAGGGTCTAGTACGATTATATGTTTACCGTCTTTGCGGCGCGAATTGGAAACAGCAGGCCCTTTCTCAACTTTGGCAGCATAACGACTGCGTTGAGGCTTTGACGATGCAACGGCGGCTATGAACTCAGTTCGATTTGAAGATTTAATATCAACGACATAGCGCTTCCCCTTGCCGCTTGTAGCAGGCAAACTGAATGCGTTGGATACAATGGCCGGGCTTTTCAGGTCCAACACAATGCGATAGGTACCGCCAGTGAATAGCCCGTGCCTATAGCCTTCCACCAGTCCCATAGACCGTACAGCATCGCCGCCGCGCCAGTTAACCTCTGGTAAGTCAATAACTATTCTGTATGGATCAGCCAGCAGAAAAATTGCTGGTTTGGTATCGCCGGACAACTCGATCACAAACCGTGTTGTGTCGCCGTTTTGCCCAAAGCGAACGCCTGAAACGTCGCCCGATGCGTGAACAGAGGCAGGTACGGTAACGACAAGCATAATACTGCACAAAGCCAGCACTGCCGCGAAACCTAAAAATCCCGATTCTCGATCCATCAAAAAACTTCGATCCAACTGAGCCTGTGATACCCGCGGCTTTAACACATCCATCTGTCGCATAAAAATACTAAATAGCTGATTAACCAATCTCAAGGAAAACCAACAGCCATCAGCAAATATAATTAAGTCTTACAAAGACGTTACTGCCGAATGCGCATTGAAATATGGCGATAAATAAATCGTTTGTAATAAATTCATTAGTTCATTAAGTTGTGCCTGTGAGTTTACCGACTTGCCGCAAAACTAGCGGCGGGTCATGGCCCTGCCGAAACAAAAAGCCTGCGACCAAAGAAGATGTCGCGCTTATCCGGTAGAGCCCAAAAAGGACAAGAACAGGCAATGGCCAACAGGCTTTGCGCATTTTTTATAACGTTTGTATTCCGCCTGAAATCGTTTAGGCGGACCTGTTTACATGTGTTGTACCCCACGTTGGGGCTTGCCTTCTCCACACCTAAAAAATCTTTTAAATCACCGGTATTCGCCAGCGCCCCCCTCCCTCGAGGGTGTGAGACAACGCGGCGAACCGTTCGGAGTATAGTTATATGTCGACTAGAATGCTTATCGACGCGCGTCATCCAGAGGAGACGCGGGTCACTGTTGTTAAGGGAAGCCGTGTAGAGGAATTTGATTACGAATCTGCTACAAAACGCCCTCTTAAAGGCAACATTTACCTGGCACGGGTAACCCGTGTTGAACCTTCATTGCAAGCGGCCTTCGTGGAATACGGCGGCAATCGTCATGGTTTCCTGGCGTTCAGTGAAATCCACCCTGACTATTATCAAATTCCTGTGGAAGACCGCCGCGAACTAATCGAGGCTGAAACCAAGGCTGCGCTCGAGCGGTCGCAGGAAATTGATGCTAAAATAGAACAAGAAGCTGAAGAAGCTGAGAAAAAGAAAAAATCACGCCGTGGCCGCCGATCAAAAAAATCAGAAGACCAAGGTGAGGACGCCAGCGAAAGCAAAACAGAAAATGCCAAGGATTCGGACGTTGCCGCCATAAACGACGGCGATACAAAATCCGAAGGTCCAGCTTCGCCTGACGACAAGCCAGACGCTGCCAATTCGGACGATACAATATCAGAGTTCGCAGAATCTGCCGGGGAAGAAGAATCAGCAGCGGAAAAAGACGCCGCCGCCAGTACCTCTATAGCTGACAATGCCACTGTGGCAAACGACGAAGACGATAATGTCGCCAAGGACAGCGATGAAGCGGAAACAGACGAAGAGATCGCTGAAGCCGCTGCTCGCCGCCACGCTCTGCGCGCGCTGAAGCGTCGCTACAGCATTCAGGAAGTTATCAAACGCCGTCAGGTTCTTTTGGTGCAGGTTGTTAAGGAAGAGCGCGGCAACAAGGGTGCCGCCCTAACCACATATATGTCACTGGCTGGTCGTTATTGCGTTTTAATGCCTAACAGCACCCATTCCGGCGGCATTAGTCGGAAAATTTCCAATGCATCTGACCGCAGAAGCCTGAAGAAAATCATCTCGTCGCTTGAAGTTCCTGATGAAATGGGCCTAATTGTCCGGACTGCGGGCATGGAGCGTACAAAAACCGAAATTAAGCGCGATTTTGATTATCTGGTTCGCCTGTGGAGCGGCATTCGCGACCTGACGCTGAAATCGGTTGCGCCCTCACTCGTCTACGAAGAAGGCAACCTGATCAAACGCACGATCCGAGACCTTTACACCCGGGATATCGACGAAATTCAGGTCGAGGGTGAAGAAGGCTACAAGTCGGCAAAAGAATTTATGAAGATGCTGATGCCAAGCCATGCCAAAAAGGTGCAGCATTACACTGATCCCATTCCCCTATTTCACCGTTATCAGGTCGAAAATCACCTCGAAGCCATGTACCAGCCAGTGGTGCAGCTGCGCTCAGGCGGGTATATCGTGATCAATCCAACGGAAGCATTGATTTCTATCGATGTAAACTCGGGTCGGGCAACAAAAGAACATAATATTGAAGAAACAGCGGTTAAAACCAACCTTGAAGCTGCTGAAGAGGTTGCGCGTCAACTTCGCCTCCGTGATTTAGCCGGACTGGTGGTTATTGATTTTATCGATATGGAAGAACGTTCTAATAACCGCTCCGTTGAGCGCCGCATGAAAGATGTCTTGAAGTCTGATCGCGCCCGCATTCAAGTTGGTCGCATATCAAGTTTTGGCCTGATGGAAATGTCGCGCCAACGTTTGCGGTCAAACTTGCAGGAAATGTCGATGGAAACCTGCACCACATGTGCAGGCACAGGTATTGTGCGGTCTGTAGAGTCTGCGGCACTTATGGCGCTTCGCCAGCTCGAAGAAGAAGGCATCAGAGGCCGCAGTTCAATTGTTCGCGTTGCGGTGTGCCCGGAAGTTGCGGTCTATCTGCTTAACAAAAAGCGCAGTATTCTGACAGGCTATGAGAATAAATATGGCATTGAAATTGAGATATTAGCTCAACCTTCCATGGGGCCTTCCGACCTTGAACTGACCTACGAAGCAGGCAGCGGCACGCCAACCCAGGCTGATAACGTGGTCAAGCCCGACACCCAGGCCACTGACTTGCCCGCACAAGCGCCAGCAACAGAAACCCGGACACCGTCAAACGACGGCGATGACAAGCCACAGCGCACCCGCAGACGCCGCAGACGCAGGCGGCGCGGTGGAGACGACAATCAAGAAACAACGACTTCTGAAACTGGCGCGGACAGCAAAGCCACAAACGACAACAATGACGCGAATAATGGTGGCCATGCATCAGCGGCTGACAGTGACGGCCAGGAACGCAGACCTCGACGCCGACGCGGCAGCCGCGGCGGCAGGCGTCGGCCAGACCGTAACCGTGACACCACCGAACAAGCGGCGCAGACGGTCGATAACGGCGCTACTGATGCGACAAAGGAACAAAGTGGCCAGCCACCGCAAAATGATGACGGTGAAGAAAAGCCGCGCACACGGCGTAGGCGTGTTCGCAAGTCAGACGACAGTAGCGCACCTGAAACAGCGGCGGCGGATGCACCAACTGACACAGCAACAGAGCAAGCAGCAGACAAAGACACAGCAAAACCACGCCGTGGACGCCGCAAAAAAGTCGAAACAACAGAAGCCACCAGCGACAGCCCTGAAACGGTTACGGTTGCGGCCTCCGACGATGAAAAAAAGCCACGTCGTCGCAGCCGAAAATCGGCTAAAGACGCAGATGTCAAAGCAGAAAACGCTGAAACTGGCGATACAGTGGCGAAGAAGCCCCGCAGTCGGCGGAAAAAATCCGACGATACACCCGCCGTTGATTCAGCGACCGAATCGACAGCAAGGGAACAGCCTGCAGAAAAGCCTGCGAAAAAGCCAGCGCGCGGACGCCCGCGGAAAACAGCAGTAGACAAAGCTGAAACTGATAAAGGTGGCCCGAGTGCAGCAAAGGCCGCTGCGGCCCCTACCCCAGCGGAAAAGCCAACCTCAAAGTCGGCTTCGACGCCGCCCGCTGAAAATACTGGCGGCGGTGATGACCAGCCAAAACGCAAGGGTTGGTGGCAACGAAACTTTGGCTAACCGACGGACAATCAATAATTATAGAAAAGCGGCGATGTCATATCGTCGCTTTTTTTGTTTGTGAAGGGCGCATCACGCAGGAAATTTCATAGAATTATCGTATTTTAATCACAAGTTAGTTAAGCGATATTCATTGACGGTTAAGCCAGCAAAGCATAGCTTTCCCGCAACTTTGGAGTAAATTTTTGATCAGATATTTTCGGCGGATATTGACAACATTGGTTATGGCACTAAGTGCCAGCGCCCATGTTGCTGCACAGTCAATCCTCAGAGACGCGGAAACCGAGGCCTTTTTTCGCCAAATCTCTTATCCTGTCTTTGAGGCAGCAGGCCTGACCCCTCAGTCTGTTCACATGTATCTGCTCGGCGACAAATCCATCAATGCTTTCGTCACCGGCGGACAAAATATCTTCTTCCATTCCGGCCTCATTTTGGCCGCAGACGATGTAGACGAATTTATGGGCGTGCTGGCTCACGAGACCTGTCACATTTCGTGCGGTCACCGTATCAGCCGCGGCGACGCTGCAACTACAGCCGGCGCTTTCAGCATCTTGTCGCTCGTGTTAGGGGCGGCGGCCATTGCCCTTGGCGGCGGTGACGCAGGCATTGGGATTCTCGCAGCCGGACAAACGGTGGCCCAGCGACAGTTTTT